>JASGLU010000053.1 GCA_030156825.1 Candidatus Atribacteria bacterium
GCCACTACACTTTTGAAAGAATAAAATATGAATGCCTATGTTTACTGGGTTTGTGGCTTCAAAATGAGTGAAAATCAGCAGAAAGTGTCAAAGTCAGGATAAATATTCGAGTGAGACTGAGGGAGTGTATTCCCTCCCTCAGTAGCCTTTTGCTTTTTCTATAATTTATCATTTTTGCTTGCGCCGCAGGCAGTCTGGATTAAGGTTTTAACTTCAAAGGGAAACTGATAGTTTTACCCACCCCAATTTCTACCAAATCTTGCCCATATTCCTGAGCAAACCACTCTCGACAAAGGTCACCACTACAGTGAGACGGGCCCACCATTTTCACTCCTAACCCCCTAAGTTGCTTAGCAACTTTTTGTAATTCCCCCAAGGGCAGGTCGAGCAGGTGAAAACCACCCATAACTAAATAGATATCCTGGTGGTAGCGGGCTTTGACCGATCGAATGATATTTACCACTCCCGGGTGCGCACAACCAGTTATCACCACCAACCCTTGCTCTGCTTCGATAACCAGTGATTGTTCTTTAATTGCAGTCCCTAAAGTTCCGGTAGAATACACCCTCGAGCAAACCGCAGTTGGTCCTTTAACCTCCCTTAAATCAGCACCCCTCCTTGTAACTTCATCCTTCAGAGCCGACGAAAAAGAATCCAATAAAAACACTTCAACCTCCGAATTTTCTTGAAGGAAAGTAGCTAAGCCTCCAGTGTGGTCCCAGTGGTCATGAGAGATAAAAACTATATCTATCCCTTGAGGATTAATATTTAGCTTTTTCATATTTTCCAGTAACAGGTCGCCTCTTCCACCAGTGTCAAAAAGAATAGTTTTCTCCAAACCTTTAATCAGGCAAGAGAAACCCCACTCCGTTTTAAGACCCTCAACCAATGGATAGTTGTCATAGATAACGGTGATTTTTATTTCTATTGGTTTTTCCTCCCTTCCATTTTCTTCAGCTAACAAAACAGATTCTTCCATCCCTTCTCCCGGCCCCAATAACCCCAAAGTGGCTATCGTTAAAACCTTCGCTAAACTCCACCCTGTAAAAATCCCCCTCTTTCTCTTAATCATTTTTATACTTTCCTCTTCTTTTGAGCGTATTCTCATCGCTAATAGAAATAACTTCCCTCGGTTTAACATCGTAAACCGAAACCAGCTTGATTTTCCTCTCTTCCGGAAGAAATTCATTATAAATAGAAAAACATTTTTTAATCTGGAAAATCTCCTCGGGGGATAGAGGCGGCACGGGACTACGGCGAAGGGGGGTGTTAATTTGTACCTCATCCGGCTGGATATAATCGAGGAGGGGCCAAAACTCTTCCGGGTGGTTTTTGTTCTCTTCTATAAACATAATCTGCAGAGCCAAGCGAGTATTGCTATTTACTTTAAACTGTTTTATTCCCTCTATCATCAGGTCAAATTCTATCCCCGGTTGAGGATAGTTAATCTTCTCAAAACAAATCGAAGAATAGGCATCCAACTTGGCTACCACCAAATCTGCCCCAGCTAAGGCTTCTCTAACTCCCGGTCGGATCATCAAAGATGAATTGGTCAAAACTGCCACCGGTTCGGGACGAATCTCTTTTACTGCTTTAATTGCCTGACCCAAATTTTCAGCTAAAGTAGGCTCGCCCCGGCCGGAAAAAGTAATATAATCTAGCTGGACTTCCGGCAGTGCTTTTAGCTCTTCTATTATCGCCTCTGTCGAAACATATGTTCTCCGTCGGTAAGGGTAAACTAAGGTTTTACCTAACTGGCAATAGACACAATCAAGGGTACATACTTTCTCTTTATTTGAAAGAGGGTCTATCCCTAAAGAAGCCCCTAACCTCCAGGAAGCTACTGGACCGTAAATATACCTAAAATCCTGCTTTCTTTTTATCACTCAGGACTACCCCCTCACTTTGAAAGCTACTTTCGATCTTTCTCCATAAGGTGGATATTTCTTCGGTTATAGCTCCCAGGGAAAACTCTACCACCGGTACCCCCACACTCAAAGATCTGACTACTTCCTCCGAGAAAGGTAGGTGTCCTATCACCTCTATTTCCCTTTTTTGGCAAATCTTCTCTATTGCCCGGGTGTTATCCCAATTAATATCGCACTTATTTATAACCACCTTGGTGGTTACTCCAAAGTGAGCAGCTAAATCAGCTACTCTTTCCATATCGTGGATACCTGACAAAGTGGGTTCGGTCACTATCAAAGCTAAATCTACCCGAGCCAGGGCAGCAATTACCGGACACCCTATTCCGGGTGGACCATCAACAATAAGCCAGGGTTTACCATCTGCTTCTGCTATTTCCTGCGCCTTTTGTTTCACCAAGGTAACTAATTTACCTGAGTTCTCCTCGGCAATCCCCAGCTTAGCGTGCACCATTGGACCATACTTAGTCTCAGAAATAAATAGCTGCCCCGAAAGTCTGTCTTCCATCCGGATAGCATCCACCGGGCAGGTATAATAGCAAACTCGACATCCTTCACAAGCAACAGGGTCAATCTCTATCTTTTTTAAGCTACCGTCTTGATTTTTCAGAGCCTTAATGGCCTCAAAACGGCAAAGAGAAAGGCAACGACCACAGTTAATGCATTGCTCATCGTCAATTATCGCTTTCTGCCCACTCCAAAACTCTTGGGTTTCTGCCACCACCGGGTGCAACAAAAGGTGTAAGTCGGCCGCATCCACATCACAATCGGCCAGAACTGCTCCTTTCGCTAAGGCCGCCAAAGATGAAGTCAAAACAGTTTTTCCTGTTCCGCCTTTTCCGCTAATTACCAGAACTTGTTTCATATCAACAATGACTCCTGTATACGATTCATCATCCCTCGAAACTTTTCCATATATTCCTTTTTTCTCTGCACTATAGGTATACCCTGAGAGTATAAAACAGCAATTTCCCTATCAAATGGTATCCGTAATAAAATAGGAATGTGGTTTTCCTGGCAATAAAAATCTACTTTATCATTTCCCATCCCTGAGCGATTTATCACCACTCCAAGGGGGATTCCCAACTTTCTCAGTACTTCCACTGCCAGAGCTAAGTCATTTAAGCCAAAAGGAGTAGGTTCAGTGACTAAAATACAAAAATCACTCCCCTTTACTGCTTCCACCACTGGACAAGAGGTTCCAGGAGAGGCATCAATTACGGTGACAGCAGCAGGGTTCCTTCTTTTTTTAGCTTCTTCTCTGACCGCCCTAATAAGTGGAGTGGGCATCGCTTCTCCCACATTTAATCTACCCTGGATAAAATCCATACCATTCGAGCGGCCAATCTCCATCGTTCCTATTTCCCGGCCCACTTCGGTAATCGCCCCTCGAGGGCATAACAAATTACAACCGCCACAACCATGGCATAGATGAGGAAAAACCAACACCTCTTGAGGCAGCACCGCCAGCGCATGGTAAGCACAAACCTCAGCACACTTACCGCAAAAATCGCATTTCTCCTGGTCTATCCTGGGAACCGGGATAGAAACTGGCACCACCTCTTTGATCCGAGGTTTCAAAAAAATACTTGCGTTGGGCTCTTCTACATCACAATCCAGAAATTGAACTTCTTCTTCCAGGATAGAAAGAGCCAAACTAACTGCTATGGTGGTTTTACCAGTCCCACCTTTCCCGCTGGCTACCGATATTATCATTCTCTAATCATCTTTGTCCCACACTGGGGACAGGTAAGAGAATAACAGGGCACTCCTCTTTGATGGGAAACCTTAGCCCCACAGTTAGGGCAAACACAATTGCCACCAGCCCCCGCACCTGGACGGTTGCCACCCATTCTACCCAAACCGCCACCTTGGCCACCACGGCCACCACCTCGGCCCGGACCAGTTCCGTTTCTAAACGGCATTATAGTTCACCTCCTATTCTTCTTTCCCCGACATACCAAATTTTGAGTTAACGTTTGAGCTCTCTGTCGGTTCAAATTCACCTCTTTTATATTTTTCTATCGCCTCTTTCACTTTACCAGCAACCCCGGTTACTACTTTTATCCCAGCCGCTTGCAATACCTGAAAAGCATTAGGACCAATGTTACCAGTTAGGACTATTTCTACCCCTTTGGTTGCTACTAACTGGCCAGATTGTACTCCGGCTCCACTTGTGGCCTCCAGACTAAAATTCTCGATGGCTTCAAATTCAAGGGTGTCGGGGTCCACCACCATAAAGTACTTACATCTTCCAAACCGAGGATCAACTTCTGAATCTAAATTGTCTCCCCTCGAAGTTACGCCGATTTTCATTTCCTTAACCTCCTCGCCAGCAATCATTTAAGAGTGATGGTCACACTTTTCCTCACTTTGGCCATGGCTCTTACCTAAGCCAGGTTTACATAAGCTCTCCCCGCCCTCTAAACTACCGTTTATTAGTTGGTCTATTACCTCATCTATCCTACCGGTTATTCCTAAAATAGCCTGAATACCAACCTCTTGGAAAAGGTTAATCGCTCTTCTGCCTGCACCTCCGGCGATTATACATTCTACCCCTCGCTGATGCAAAAATTGGGGAATAAAGCCCGGCTCGTGCCCCGGATTTGCTACCACTTCTTTTTTGACCACCTTTCCCTCTTCCAAGTCTAAAATAGTAAAAAATGGACACCTCCCGAAATGGGGAGAAACCGAATTTCCCTCAGTAGATATAGCTATTCGCACAACACCACCCCTTTTTTCTTAGAATAGACCGTCATGCTGCTTGGCAGCACTGAATGGTAATGAAAACATAAGCGTCTATCTTGCGTTTTTTAGTCTTTGTCTTTAGTTTTTCTCTTTTCGGGGGTTTACCCCCTTATGGTTGTTTACAAAAGGGAGGCAAGAATTTTTGGTTGCTTTTCTTGCCTCCCTTTTGTTTATGCTTCTTTCTGAGCTTCAGCTTTTTCTAAAGCGCTAATCCGGTTTTGAATGTCTTCTAAGGTTTGCTTCAATAATTCAGCCTCCTGCCTCAGGGCTTCCGCTTCTTCCTCAGAAGTTGGTGCTGGAGCTGGAGCATAGGGATAAGGATAAGCCCAACCCCCAAAAGCTGGATAACCGTAACCGGCTCTATCCCAGCCGGGAAGACCAGTAGCCCAGTACCGGTTTCTCCAACCCCGACCCCGGCCTCGACCAAACCCACGACCCCAGCCTCGGCCAAATCCTAATCCCCCTCGGCCAGGAATGGGGTTCATATAGCCGGGCATGGAATAACCCGCACAGTAACCAGCAGCCCTTCCAGTCATTGGACCTAATCCCAAAGGACCAGTTCTATCGCCACCTGGCATTTGACACACCTCCTGTTTAAATATTGAAAACCATTTTCATTTACTAACTAAAATTTTTTAAAATTGCCCCTGACACTCGTCACATAAGCCGTAAAACTGAATAAGGTGGTCAGTGATTTTGAAATTGTATTTTTCTGAAAGTCCCGTTTCCGTTCGACGAAGCAATTCCCTTTCCTCATCAATAAAATCAGTGTAATCTATCACTCGGCCACAATTGGTACACACCAAATGATGGTGGTGTCTTTTTCCCGCCGGTCCTGGAGATAACTCATACCTCGCTCTTTTGTCCCCAAAATCAAATTTAAACACCAACCCCATATCCACCAACAACTCTAAAGTCCGGTAAACCGTGGTAAGACCAATATTGGGGTAGTTTTTATGAACCGCTAAATATATCTCTTCCGCACTCAAGTGCTCTTTAGTATTGCTGAGCACCTCTAATATTGCCTGTCTGGATATGGTTAGTCGAAAACCGGCTTCTTGAAACCTGGGCTCCCACCAAGGTGGCCCCCCTCTTCTGCATCTCGGCATACTTAAGACCTCTCATTATTGAAAATGGTTTTCATTAACATTATAGATTAGCAATTAAAATTTGTCAACTTTTGAGAGGCTCTATCTAACCATAGGTATTAACCCAGCCGAAATCCGATTTTCCAATCCCGGCCAAAAGTCGTGTTAAGCTCCAGAAAAACATAGTCAACAGGTACTCCAGTAGAGTCAACGATTGCCTGGTGATAGACAAACCCATAAGGCAAATTCTCCAAAAAGAGCTGAATGATTGGAAAAACATACCAGATAGAAAAAGTTAGTCTGAATAATTGATAAGGCACCGACAATCAGTTTTGAAGTTAGTATTCTCTACTTTGATTAGAGTAGCTAAGAGGTGGTAAAGAGTAACTTTCACTCCGTTAGAGATTAGATTTTTAGATAACTTAAGAGAAAGATTGGGAATTGTGGATTTGGAAGAAGAGCAATGGGAAAGGTGGACTGAGAGAATTATGTAGTCATCCACTTTTACAGGAAAAAAGGGCTTGACCGTCTCAATTTTCTCCGAGAAACAACAAAGAGATTATCGATACCATCGATTGTACTATCCCCGGAAGATGCAATCAAAAATTCAAAATTGGGGCATTTTCCTTTATAGTTAGCCCCAAAACCCATGGTAATCAACCGTCAGCGCGAGCCTCGCTTGATAACCCCCCAAAAAAGCAAAACAAATACAAAAAGACAAAAGCAAGCGAGAAAGGAAAGCGCTTCCTCGGTGCGTGGCGATTCCCGATTTTTGGCCCAATGTAGGTAGTTTTCAAGTTTTGAGTAATTTATCAGGTTTTGTAAGTATTTTAAAAATCCTTTAACGGTAATTTAATAATCTCTTAATGGACAGCAACTAAAATTTCCCCATAATAATATGAAAGGGAGGTTTAAGGCTCATGTTTAAAACCAAAAGTAAACTTTCGTTTTTGGTAGCAGGCTTGGTGTTTCTTCTATTAACTACTTTTTCTATGGCCAGCGCGGAAGTGCTGCTGCCGGAAGAACCGGTGCAAAACATCATTCTTTTAATCGGTGATGGAATGGGACCCAGCCAAGTTCAGTTAGCTCGTTATTACAGTCTTTACCAACTAAATCAAGATTTGAATATGCTCAAAATGGCCGAGATTGGTGCCACCAGTTTGGTCGCGACCAGGTCTTTAGATTACCTGGTTACCGACTCGGCAGCCGCTGGGACCGCTCTGGCTACCGGATACAAAACCAACAATGGTATGATCAGTCAAACTCCCGACGGTTCTCCCTTGCTTACCATTTTAGAAAAAGCCCAGGCTCTGGGTAAAAGTACTGGCTTAGTTAGCACCACCCGTTTGACCCATGCTACTCCAGCAGTTTTCGCTTCTCACATCTACGATCGAGACTTAGAAAACGAAATTGCTGTCCAAATGGTAGAAAGTGGGACCAACGTAATGTTAGCCGGGGGCCGACGGCATTTTATTCCTCAATCCGTCTCTGGTAGTAAGCGAGAAGATGATCGCAATTTACTTTCAGATGCTGAAAATCTGGGCTTTGTAGTAGTGCAAAACGCTGAAGAATTAAGATCGGTTAACCCCCAAACAGTAAACAATCTTTTAGGGCTTTTCACCAGCTCCCACATGAGTTATGAAATCGACCGCAATCCGGTGGAAGAGCCAAGTGTCGCTGAAATGACCCAGAAAGCATTAGACATTTTAAGCCAAAATCCGGAGGGCTTTTTCCTGATGGTGGAAGGCGGTCGCATCGACCACGCCTGCCACGCTAATGATGCAGCAGCAACTATTCACGACACTTTAGCTTTTGATGAAGCCGTAGGGGTAGCCCTGGATTTTTGGCAAAACCATCCCAACACTCTGATCATCGTTACCGCCGACCACGAAACTGGCGGGCTCTGTATAACCAAAGGTCAAGTAAGCGATGATGGTGGATTAGAATACCTAAAAGTAACCGATTTAGAAACAATAGCCCAGATCAAGGGCTCCTTTGAAGGACCTATCTACCAGGGACTGGAAACCGCTCAAAGCTTAGCCGATATTCAAACGGTAATTGAAGAATACACCGGAATAGCAATCACCGAAGAAGAGGCCACCCTCGTCCAGGAAGGTAAAGCATGGGTGCCAGTATATGCCAACCAACCCGCGAACTCCATCGGTCGGGCCATTCAAGATGAAATAAAAATCAGCTGGGGTAGCGGAGAACACTCGGCTGAGCCAGTGCCCCTGTTTGCAGTTGGCCCTTACGCCAGCACTTTTGATGGGTTCATCGACAACACCGAAGTTAACCAGGTAATGAGTCAAGCTTTTCAGGCTGACTATTAAACAAAAACTACAGCAAACCCAACCCCTGCCCTAAAGCCGGCTGCTAAAAACCGGCTTTAGGGCTTTTAAATCAAGCTAAAGTTCATCCAGAGTTTTTTTAACCAGAGGCAAATAAGTAAAAGCCGGCCCCCCTCCCATCACTACTCCCACACTGGCTGCTTCCATAATTTCTTCCGGATTCGCTCCGGCTTTTGCTGCTCCCCGAGTGTGTAAAATAATACAATTGGCACACTGTACCGCCACTCCCACCGCCAAAGCAATCAGCTCCTTCGTTTTTACTTCCAGGGCGCCTTCCGCCATCACTTTCTGGTAAAAACTGTTGAATCCTTCCAGAGCTGGGGGAGCCGCTTCCCGCAGGGACCGCAAACCTTGCTTGTACTCTTCAAAAAATTGCTTAGGGTCTTCCATCTGAGATTACCTCCTTCAAGATACGTAAGTTAACCATTTATCATAATCAGGGTTGTCTCCTTTTACTATCTCAAAAAAAGCGTTTTGTAATTTCTTAGTTATTTCCCCCGGTTTCCCATCACCAATAACTCGACTATCTACTTCTACTATCGGAGTAATCTCAGCAGCAGTACCGGTGAAGAAAGCCTCATCAGCCAAATAAAGGTCATCTCGAGTGCACAAAGTTTCTTGCACTTCAAGTCCCAGCTGGCGGGCAATTTCAATCACCGAACCTCGGGTAATCCCAAGTAGAATAGAATAGGGGTGGGGAGTCAGAATAACCCCGTTTTTCACCAAAAATAAATTTTCTCCACTACCTTCTGAGAGAAAACCGTTGCTATCAAGCAAAATTGCTTCATCGTAACCCAAATCCCGGGCTTCTACTTTAGCCAACGCCGAGTTGAGGTAGTTGGCCGTAGTTTTCGCCCGAGGTGAGGCTGAGTTAATATAAGTACGAGTATAAGAAGAAATTTTCGCGCGAATCCCCTCTTTTATTCCCTTTTCCCCCATATATTTCCCCCATTGCCAGGCGGCGATCACGCAATCAACTTTACAGTTGGTAGGGTCAACCCCCATCTCCCCATAACCTCTGAAAGCCAGAGGCCGAATATAGCACTCTTTTACCCGATTGGCTACAATCAATTCCAAACTGGCCTGGGTTAGTTGATCGATAGTATAGGGAATTTCCATTCTAACCACTTTAGCCGAATCAAAAAGACGCAGCAAGTGATCGTGCAACCGAAAAACAGCTGGCCCCCGGATAGTATCATAACATCGGATTCCCTCAAAAACACCGGTTCCATAATGAAGAGCATGGGTCAAAACATGGGTAGTTGCCTCTTTCCAAGGCATCTTTTGACCGTTCATCCAGATCCATTCCAATTCTTGCATTAGTTTACACTCCTACCCTTCTTTTAAATTTTTACTTTTCTATTGTATTTGATTGCATAAAAAAAGAAAATCACTAAAATAATAAAAGGTCTTTTATATTTTACTAAAAAGTTAAGAGAGTGGGGTGGAAATCACGATTTGGGATGAATACTATGAGCTGTTGCCCCGAAAAGAGTTAGAGAAAATTCAATTGAATCGATTGAAACGAACCCTTATTCGAGCTTACCACAATCTTCCCTATTACCGCCATAAATTAGAGGCCGAGGGAATCGATATCCACCGTTTTAAAACCATGCAAGATTTAAAGCACTTGCCTTTTACCTGCAAAGAAGATTTAAGACGAGCCTATCCTTTTGGAGCTATCGCCGAACCCCTACGCAATATCGTAAGAATCCATTCCTCTTCTGGCAGCACCGGGTCGGCCACGGTAGTAGGATATACAGCTGGGGATATTGAAATCTGGGCCGAGCTTATGGCCCGCACCCTTACTGGAAGCGGGGCCAGCGAAGAAGATATTGTCCAGGTAGCTTTTGGCTATGGACTCTTTACTGGAGGGTTAGGAGCCCACTATGGAGCAGAAAGAATAGGGGCTACTGTGGTACCGATGTCTACTGGTAATACTGCCCGTCAGGTTCAAATCCTGCAGGACTTTAATATTTCCGTTCTGTGCTGTACCCCCTCTTATGCCCTTTATTTAGCCGAGGTAGCCCAGGAACAAAAGGTTGACTGGAGCAAAACTCGTTTTCGAATAGGTATTTTTGGCGCTGAACCCTGGTCAGAAGAAATGAGAGCCGACCTCGAACAAAAATTACCTATTCAAGCGTTTGATATTTACGGCTTGAGCGAAATAATTGGACCGGGAGTAGGCTTTGAGTGCCAAGCCCGAGCCGGCCTCCATGTTTCTGAAGACCATTTTATTCCTGAAATTATCAACCCCGATACGGGAGAAGTTCTCCCTCCCGGGGAAACCGGTGAGTTAGTAATCACCACCATAACCAAAGAGGGAACCCCGGTTATCCGCTACCGGACGGGAGATGTATCATCGCTTATCCCTGAGCCCTGCGCTTGCGGCCGGACCTTAACCCGGATAAAAAGAATTAAAGCTCGTACCGATGATATGCTCATCATCCGCGGGGTAAATGTCTATCCTTCGCAAATAGAAAGTGCTCTTTTAAGCTTTAAAGAGTTAGAACCTCACTATCAAATTGTTATTACTAAGGAAAATTTCATGGATAGAGTGGATATCAAGGTAGAAGTGGCTCCTGAATTCTTCTCAGATGAGGTGAAAACCTTGGAAAAACTCAAACAAAGCATCGAAGAAAAATTAAGGGCCGAACTTAACATTCACTGTCACCTGCGGTTAATGGAACCTAAAAGTATCGAGCGCACCAGTGGCAAATCTAACCGAGTAGTCGATTTAAGAAAAAAGGAGGGGTTGACATGAAACAAATTTCCGTTTTTTTGGAAAACCGGCCAGGTAGTCTTTTTTTAGTACTAAAGAAATTAAAAGAGTTAAAAGTAAACTTGCGAGCTATGTCTTTAGCGGATACAGCTGAGTTTGGGGTATTAAGATTTATAGTAGATCAGCCAGAGGTTCTAATCGAGAAGTTAAAACAGGAAAAATTTGCCGCCACCTTAACCGAAGTATTGGCCGTGGGCGTGGAAGACCGACCCGGAGGACTGTGTGATGTAATAGAAATTCTTACCCAGGCTGAAATATCAGTCGAATACCTTTACGCTTTTGTCGTTCCCTCAAAAGAAGAAGCCTACGTTGTACTTCGGGTAGAAAACCTGGAAAAAGCTACGGCCCTGCTGAAAGAAAAAGGGATAACCATTTTAGACAAAATTCCGGTTTAATCTACTGCATACTATGGGGGGTTTATGCTCTATAGTTCTTGATGCTTGATGGCTAACCTGGGAACTACGAAAAAAAGAGGTTAGCCGTTCGATCTGGTTGGTAGGAAGAGAATTACATTCCCGAAACCTTCAATCGGGAATCCACTGAGGGAGGCTTTTTCTCCCTCAGTAATCTTTTGCATTTTCTGTTTTTCTTTTAGTCTTTTATCTTTTCGGGGGGTTTAAGGGGGGCGAAGCCCCCATTATTGTTCGGATTCCTGATAAATACATTTAGGAATGACAAACACAGGGGTCTTTTTTATCTTTTGGGGGTTATTAGGGGGGTATTTACCCCCTAATACTGGTGGAGTATTTTTCCACCAGTTGTTTTTTTATCTTCTTTGGTCGCCATTTACCGTTTTTGCCATCCAACTGTTATAAGTTAGCCCCTGCAGGAAAGATCAAAAAACTACCCCACAGAGATAGAAAGTGATATCATTAACTAAAAACTGAATCACAATCAAAGAGGAGGGCTCTTTCTGATGAAAGAGAAAAAGGGGCTATTTATTCTTTTAGTTTTAATTTTAGTTTTCCTCCTCTTTCTTTCTCTTCCTGGAGAAACAAAAAAAACGCTTTTGGTCGGGGCTTATGACAATCCCCCTTTAGTTTTCCGGGATAGGGACGGAAGGGTGCGGGGAATGTACCCCGAAGTTTTAGAACACATTGCCCAAAGAGAGGGCTGGGGTATAGAATATATTTTTCTCCCTTTCTCTTCCCTTCTTTCTCACCTGAGAGAAGGAAGGCTCGACCTGCTTTTATCCGTGGTTTATACTGAGGAGCGGGCAAAATATCTCGACTTCAACCACCAAACTTTTTTAGTTAACTGGGGGGAGGTTTACACCTCTCCTGCTTCTTTTTCTGTTTCCTCCTTATCCGACCTTGCCTCTAAAAAAATAGCGGTGGGAAAAGATGACGTGTATGGCGAGGAGCTAAAAAGGCTCCTCCACAACCTCCAGATTGATGCTCAATTTTGGGAGACAGAAGACTACAGAGGAGTGTTTACTGCTGTAAAAGAGGGAATGGCCGACGCCGGAGTGGTGAGCAGACTTTACGGAGGACAATTTGCCAAGACTGCTGGTTTAGCAGCCACCCCCATTGTTTTTCTTCCCACCGAGCTCCGTTTTGCTGTCCCTCGGGGAAAAAATCGGGAAATAATCGACACTATTGATGAGCATCTCCTGGTTTTGAAAGTTGAGTCTAACTCCATTTATTACCAATCCTTAAACTACTGGCTAAGCATAAAAGAGGAAGAGTGGCATCTTCCTTCCTGGATAAAGTGGTCTTTAATCATCGTTTCTGTTGCCTTTTCCCTTACTCTATTTTTAAGTTATTTTTTGCGCCGAGAAGTAAGACGCCAAACCAAGGAATTAGTGGAAAAAAGTGAAGCCTTAGCTCAAGAGATAAAAGAACGAAAGGCCTTAGAAGAAGAACTTCGTTTCAACCTCGATTTTCAACGGCTCACTACCAACATCTCCCTTCGCTTTGTCATAGATTCTTCCTGGGAGCAGTCGGTAAAGTCTTTCTTGGAGGAGACAAGGCGTTTTGCCCGGGCAAGCGAGGTTGTTTTTGTAGGAAGGGAAGAAGGTTACCTAAAAAGAGCGGGGGAAATAGAAAAAATACCGATAGCAGAAGAAATGACTCACTGGATAGAGCAACTGGATAGAAAAGGACCGCTCTGGATAGAGGAAAAAAGCTTTCCTGAGAAATACTGGAGAAAAAAAGAAAGGGAAGATATTAAGTTTATTCTCTCTTTCCCCCTCGAGGCCGGGAACCGAGCGCTGGGGTTTTTGGAGTTAGTCTGGAAGGAAGGAGAAAATGTAGATAAATCATGGATAAAAGAGCGCTTCTCCCTTTTTCAAACTTTCCCTTATCTTTTGAGCAACGCCTTAGAGAGGGAAGAAATGAGAAGAGAGCTGCAGCGGGAACGAGATTGGCTGGAGACCATTCTTCGCTCCATCACTGACGGGGTGATTGTAACCGATGTGAAGGGGTTGGTTCGTTTTATGAATCGGGAAGCGGAAGCCCTTACCGGCTGGTCATTATCTGAAGCCCAAGGGGAAAAATTAGAGGAGATTTTTTCTTTAAGAAAAAACAACAATGGCAACCTGATAGAAAACTTGGTGGAGAAAATTCTGAAAAAGGAAGAGGGAGAAAAGGTTTTCCAGCTGAAACCGCGGGAAGGAGGAGAAATCATAGTTACCTGTAGCGGAGCCCCTATTAGAGGGAGAGAAACCTGGGGGGCAGTACTCGTTTTTCGGGATATTACCGAACGTTACCAGATGGCAGAAGAACTCCAAAAAAGCGAGCGCCGCTATCGCTTACTTTTTAATCAAATGCTGGATGGATTCGCCCTTTTGGAAGAGGTCTATAGCGAAGATGGAAGTATTTGGGATTTTGTGTTCCTGGAGGTAAACCCCGCTTTTGAACATATCACCGGCTTTAGTAGGGAAGAACTGGTGGGGCTTACTCTCCAAATGGTTTTTCCTTCTTTAGCCACCGCTCACCAGGAAATTCTCCAACAGATAGCAGAAAAAGAAGAGACTACGGCAGCAGAAGCGTGTCTTCCCCTGGGAGATAAATACTTAGAGGTGGTGGCTTTTTCTTCCTCACCAGGACAGGTAGCTATAATCTGCCGAGACATTACCGAGAAGAAGAAAAAAGAAGAGGAAATCCGCTATCTCAGCTTTCACGATGCTTTAACCAGCTTGTATAATCGGGCTTTTTGGGAAGAGGAACTACAACGTTTGGACGATGGAAGGCATCTCCCCTTAAGCCTTATTTTTCTCGACGTCAACGGCTTGAAAGAGATAAACGACACCTTAGGGCACAAAGAAGGGGACAGACTGTTGCAGGAAATGGCCCAGGTACTTCGGAAATCTACCCGGGAAGGAGATATCGTTGCCCGCTGGGGAGGGGATGAATTTGTCATTCTTCTTCCTCAAACCCCTGAAAACAGCGCACGAGAAATTGCAAAGAGAATAAGGGAAAATTGCAAGCAAGCACAAAGAGAGTGCCACCTGCTTTTGAGCTTTTCCTGGGGAGTGGCTACCAAAGAAGAAAAGACCGAAGATATGAGAGAAATCTTCCGTCAAGCAGAAGAAGAAGCTTATCGGCAAAAATTGTCAACCCGCAAGGATTTTCTCCATTCCCTTATCCCCACCTTAGTGCATCAGTTTTATAAAAAAGGAAAAAACCGGGAACGCCAGCAAAGAGTAGAAGAACTGGCTCAGAAAATAGGGGAAAGATGGGGATGGGAAAAAGAGAAGAGAAAAAAGCTACATTTTTTGAGCCTCCTTTGGATGTGGAGAAGAGTGTTACTCTCTGAATACCTAAGAGGAGATGACTATTCTTCTTTACAGGAAGAATTAGTTAAAATCTACCCCGAATTTGAAAAACAACCCCCCCTTTCCCGCGCCGAGTGGAATTCTCTATTTTCAGAAATTTTATCCGGAGAAAGGAACGGAAAAGAGAAAATAGGGGAAAAGGAAAGAGAAATCTCCCTCATGGTTTATCTATTAAAGATAGTGGAAACCTATGTACTCTTAGTGGAGGATCGAGGTCTAACTCCCGAGGAAGCGATACAGGAAATCCGCAGGGAAGCTGGAGGACATTTTGACCCAAAATTGGTAGAAATCTTAGAAGAAGTAGTAAGGGAAAAATAACTTAGCCCAACCTGCGCTATAGGTGCCAGAAATTAGCCCTATGGCAGATCTTTTCTTTTGGAGATTCTCATTTTCGGGTAGCCCAGATTAAAAGACTGATAGATAAGGATAGACCCCCATGCTGCTTCGGGGCACCAGATAACAATGAAAACAGAATTCAATATAATCTTAGAGAAACAATAATGGTCTATCCTTTTAGCTTTTCGTTTTTTAAGTCTTTGCCTTTTATTTTTAGTCTTTGTCTTTCGGGGGGTTTAAGGGGGGAGAAGCCCCCATTATTGAGGAATGTTTTTCTTCCTCAGTAAGTATTTATCTTTTTCCTGACTTTGACACCTCAGTTAGCTGAAACCCGCATCAAATCTATATTTTTTAAATTAAAATGTGCTATTTTGCCACTACACTCATTACTGCCGGTAG
>JASGLU010000054.1 GCA_030156825.1 Candidatus Atribacteria bacterium
CTCTACAAATCTTGCCAGATATAAAAAATACATATCTGCAAACAGGATGCAGCCGATATTAATGAGGATCAGAACATGTCCGGTTTTACTGGTTACTATGGAAATAACCACTATGATTACAGCAAGGTTTGATGATCTAAGACAGGCTCCTTTCTGTAGAAAGGAGCCTGTCTTAGATCATACATAAGGCGAGTTACCCGGTCATAGATAAGGAAAGCTTCTTAATTTTTGGCTTTATTTCAAGATTATGTGATAACGATTAGGTGGTATCCACTGGGGGATGGGCGGAGTTTCAACAACGCTGGATGATGAGTAACACTCTGGTAGGACAGGGAAGCAGTGAGGAGAGGAAAGGTAGCAACCCTGAACAAACAGGAGAATTGACTTGACAATCGATAAAAAACCGGATTTCACACTCCCTAGAGTAATCATAAAAAAAGGAGGTAGAAATCCGGTGGGGGAGATTGAAATAGATCTTACCCTACAGTTTAAGATGCCAGAAAGCGGACTAAATGTCAATGGAATTCTCATGGGCTTACGCCAGGCCAATACCAGGACTTACTCGGCGCTGTTACAGGTTCTTTTCTCCGCCATTGAGGAGCAAACAATCGAACAGATACAGAGTGAGTATCCGGGGCGGTATGTCCATAACGGCTATCAAACGAAGGAGCGCGAGCTAAGAAACTCTCTGGGGCTATTCCACTATCGTTTAGCCTGGTCGTATGACAAAGTGGAACAAAAAACAGTAGTGCCTTTGCGAGCAACTGGCTTTTTACTCCAGGATCGTCGGTATACTGAAGAGGCCACAGAGGCAGGGATTGGTTTAGTAATATATTTATCGTATGGTTGGTCTTCCAAAGAAATGGCGAGAATTCGGGAGCAGGTACTATCGGTATCAGCCAGTACCCTCCATCGTCGTTTAAGGGAGTTTGCGCAACAACAATGTTCCTGGCCTGACTTGAAGAAACTACCTTATCGCTTCTTGATGGTCGATGGTACCGTGGTGAGACTCCAGGGCTATAAAGGAACAAACCTGGGTAGGGGTGAGATGCATTGGACCTTATCTCCCCTGGGAAAAGATGAGCCTTTCGAGCCGGTGGGATTCTGGATAGAGAAAAGCTGAAGGGAGACAAAGAAGGAGCTGGAGGCGGTATTAGGCCATCACATAACTTTGCAACAAGGTCTAATCTTTGGAAATTTATAAACAAAAGAGGGAGGTGCTAATTTTGCACGAATATGATGTAATAGTTATAGGTGGAGGTCCATCAGGAGTTGCTTCTGCAATTGCTGCTTCTAAAACTGGAGCAAAAACATTGTTAATTGAAAAATATGGTTTCCTTGGAGGAACAGCCACAAATGTTGGAATAAGCTCTATTTCGCCTTTTCATTTTGAGGATATCCAAGTTATAAGGGGTATAGGAGAAGAAATAATGGATTTCCTATATGAATTGGAAGGCTCTTCTGGTTTTATGAAAAGTTCAAATGAGTTTGGGACTGGTTCTTATGTTTGTTTAATAAATAGGGAAATATATAAAGTTGCTTTAATAAAATTAATTGATCAACATTCGATTGATTTGTTTCTACATACGACTTTTGTTAAAGCAGAGAAAAATATAAACGATAGCCATATAGACTACTTGGTGGTTTATGGTAAAGAGGGGACGAGAAAGGTAAAAGCTTCAATTTACATAGATGCAACTGGAGACGGCGACATTGCAAGATCTTTAAGTTTACCATTTTCCCTGGGTAGGTCTGAAGACGGTTTGGCACAGCCAATGACCTTAATGTTCGAAGTTTCAGGTGTTAACATTGAAAAGCTGCGTAACTTTATAGTTGGTAATTCTGAAGAATTTGAGTGGATAAACATCCTTGAGCCAACAAAGAAAATACCGGAAAGATATAATCAAGTTCATTTTATTGCTCAAGGTTTTAAAACTGCGGTGAGAATAGCCAAAGAGAAGGGTTTTAATTTTGGACGTGATACAATACTTATACATACATCTTTATTGCCTAATACCATTTCGTTTAACTCCACGCGTGTGGTAAAAAGAAACGCTATTAAAGCGGGTGATATTAGCGAGGCTGAAATGATAGCCCACAAACAGATGTATAACCTATATCAACTATTAAAAAGCGGCTGTATAGATGGATTAGAGAATAGTGTTTTATCATTTTCCGGACCACAAATAGGTATTCGAGAGACAGTGCATGTTCAAGGGCAATACACTTTGACGAGTGAAGATGTACTATCCGGTAGATTATTTGAAGATACCATATGTAAGGGATTTTTCCCCATAGATGTCCATTCAGTAACTGGTGGTGGTGGATATTCAAGTGGTAGTACTTGGTTAAAACCTTTGAAACCATACTCTATACCACTTCGTTGTTTGCTTCCTGTTACTGGTCCAGATAATCTTATCATTACAGGCAGAGCTATTTCTACTACTCATGAGGCTGCTGGTTCTATTAGAGTTTCTGGAACAATGTTTGGAATAGGACATGCATCAGGTGTGGCAGCTGCGCTAGCCTCTAAGACTCAAAATAAAAGTTTTGAGGAAGTGGAAGTTAAGCAAGTACAAAGAATATTGTCTACACAGGGAGCAATTTTATAGGATAACAGAACTGACGCATGATTTTAATTATCTAGGATAAGTAAGGGTTTGCGGTACCTGCCAGAAAAATTTTTTCGCAAAAAGGGCTGGACAAGCAGATTCAAGTGCGAGACAATAGTGTGGGTGAGAATGATAAAGGGAGACCTGCACTATAGTAAAACAGTCCGATGCTCCTGTTTTGTTAAGTGGAAGGTATTTTACCATTCAGGAATTGGATGAGGTTAAGGAAATGGTACGCATGTTCCCGAAACTGAGCCGCGCAGAGTTGGCGAAGACGATCTGTGAGAACTTGGCTTGGGTTACACCAACTGGACAGCACAAGCTAGACTCATGCACAAAACTTTTAGAGAAATTTGAAGCTCAGGGTTTTGTTTCCCTGCCCGCCAAGCAAGAAAACAAGATTCATGATAACCGGGAGCGGATTAGTTTTAGACCCCGCACCGAGGCCGGCCAACTGCTTGAGGGTCACATAACCGACTTTGAACCCATTGACTTGGAGCCGGTTAGAAGTCAAGCCGACATTCAGCTTTGGAATGAGTATGTTCACCGCTATCATACCCTATGCTACAAGCGCCCCTTTGGTGCCCATCAGCGCTACTTTATCATTTCAAAGGATAACCGGGAACATCCCCTGGGCTGTCTTTTGTTTTCAGCGGCCGCTTGGGCGCTGGCGGTACGCGATGAATGGATTGGTTGGTCTGAAATTGACCGCAGCCTCCGCTTAAACTTAATAGTCAACAATACCCGCTTTCTTATCTTTCCCTGGGTTCGCATAAAGAACCTGGCTAGCAAAGCATTATCCTTAGCCGCAAAGCGAATCGGTTACGATTGGCAGGAGCGCTACGGTTACAGGCCGGTATTGCTAGAAACTTTCGTGGATCTGGAAAAATATCGCGCTACCTGTTACAAGGCAGCGAACTGGGTACTGTTAGGACAGACAACGGGCAGGGGTCGGATGGATCGGTACAAACAGTATCTATCCTCACCCAAACTGATCTATATCTATCCCCTGCGGCGGGATTTCCGCGTGCTTCTATGTGGAGGGATGCCCGATGAGTGAAGCTAAGCTTAGTCGGGTTGAGCGGAGGAGAAAGCAGCGTGAACTTAGGGAACAGCAGAAAAAACAGGGAAAGCAATATCCTCCCACCTTCACCCTTCCGAATCGTAAGTGCCAATCAGACACGGTGGAGGAAGAGAAAGAGGACATCCAATATACGACTGAAGAGCAACTGAAAGTATACGGGAAACTTTTGCCGGGGCTTTTAAGGAAATTAGCTCAGGTACCTGACCCACGCAATCCGAAGAAAATCAAGCATCAAATGAGAGTGATGATGTTTTACGGAATCCTAATGTTTGTGTTTCAGATGACCTCAAGGCGAAATACTAATCAAGAAATGACTACCCCGCAATTACTTGAAAATCTTAAAGTCCTTTTCCCGGAATTGACGGAAATGCCGCATCAGGATACCTTATGTCGCTTATTAGAAGAGATGGATGTGGCCGAAATCGAAACCAGCTATATCGATCTTTTAAGGAAATTAATCCGTAAAAAGAAGTTTCAAAACTTCCTACACCAAAAGAGGTATCTCGTGGCAGTGGACGGGACGCAAAAGTACGTCATGAACCAATGTTGGGATGAACGCTACCTTCGCCGGAAGATTCGAGGCAAAGATGGTGAATACCAGTATTATACCTATGTTCTAGAGGCGGTCTTGATCTTATCCAATGGTATGGTTCTGCCGCTTTTGAGTATATTTTTGGAAAACAGCGCGGAATTGGAAGCAGTCGAAAACGACGAAGAATGGAAGCAAGACTGTGAATTGAAAGCATTTTATCGCCTGGCAAAACGGCTGAAACAGGAGTTTCCGAAACTTTCGCTTACCCTACTTTTGGACGGGTTGTATGCCAAAGGGCCGGTTATGGAAATCTGCCACAAAAACAAGTGGGAATTTATGATCGTCCTAAAAGACAAATCACTTTCTACAGTATGGGAAGAAGCAGAAGGTTTGATCCGATTGGATACCCAAAGAGAATACTGGCATGAGCAAAGGTGGCGGGGCCGCCAGCAAACGTTCCGGTGGGCCAACGGAATTGAATATGAATATGGCATTGGTAAACCCAAAATCCAGACAATTCATATGGTGACATGCGAGGAAAGTTGGGAAGAAATTGATAAAAAGGGCGATGTGGTAACGAAAACTGGCCGCCACGCCTGGATTTCCAGCAGTCCGATTAGCCGAAAGAATATCCATGAACGCTGTAATTTGATAGCACGGAAACGTTGGCTGCATGAAAACAACATTTTGAAAGAAAAGCACCAGGGGTACAACTATGAACATATTTTTTCACATAATTGGCATGCAATGCAGGGGTATCACTACCTTATGCATATTGCCCGAATGCTAAATGAATTGGTGCTTCACTCAATTTCCCTAACGGAACAAGTCAAAGAAGTTGGCATTCAGAAGTTCATCAAGAATTTTTGCATTGTCATGAAACACAGGGAATTTGATCCAAAACAACTTTGGAGGTTGGTAGAATCCCCCGGCCAATTGCGACTGGCATATGAAGAAAATTGGAAAACAAGCCGGTCGGTAGCATAACGAACTGATCCTATCCAGGAAGAACGACAACGTTGTGCGATGCTACCCGTTTGCTCTTTTGCAGATGCCGGCATATTAAAGCCGAGCAAAAGCATCAGGTTGAGGGGGTAATGGCCCGTATGAACTGTTAGTTTCAGAAAAACATTAGGCAAGAGCTATGAAAAGCTTAATTTCAGACCTCGTAAGATTTTTAAAAAAGTTCATGCGTCAGCACTGGATAGGATAGCTATAATCTTGCGGTCTGTTGTATAATTTAATAACTCAACTTTCGCACTAAAATAAATGCTGAAAAACCTTGATTTTAAAGGGTTTTTTAATGAAAACACCCCTCCTTTCTGGTAGAATTGACTTAAGGAAAAAAACCAATCACCAAAAAGAGAGAGGTGTCTTCATGACTATCCTACCAGAAAATTTGGAAAATGAAAGGACCCTATTACCAATGTTTTCCTCCTTTATGAAGGAGTTCAAATTGAACCAGCTGTTTCGAAAATGCCATATAAACAAAAAGAAAGGGCTCCTAGTTAAAGACGTCTTTCAGATGATCTTTCTTTTAGTTTTTACTGGAAAGAGCTTCCCCGGTCTTCTCCAATCCCGACATCCCCTTTTCCAAGGAAAGAAAGATACCTTTTACCGTTTCCTCCAAAAGACCAGCGGCAGCTGGCGAAAATTACTGTTCCTCTTGAGCACCAAAGTGGTTACCGAAGCGCTCCTTCCTTTTACCGGTCTGAAACGTTATACCTGGGTGGTGGATGATTCCCCTTATGAACGACCTCGGAGCTTGAAAGTTGAGGGACTCTTTCGATTTTATGACCATTCCCAAGGACGATTCAGTCGGGGTTTTCGAATGCTCACTCTAGGTCTTACTGATGGTGCCACCTTTATCCCCTTTGCTTTTTCACTGTTAAGTTCTCACCATCCGAAAAACCAGCTTTATCCCATGGATACCTCCATTGATGGGCGGAGCAAAAGAGCTCACCTTCGGAAAGAATCCCAGGAAAAAGCTCCAGAGGTTCTTCTCAAACTTCTGGATGGCGCCTTAAAACATTGTCCTTTGGTTTCAACTATTCTCTTTGATAGTTGGTTCAGTTTTCCAGCTCTCATCCGTAAATGTGCTCATCGAGGATTATCGGTTGTCTGTATGCTCAAAAATACGCCCAAGATTTACTACTCATTCGGTGGAAAAGTTCTTTCTCTTTCTTCTCTTTTCAACCGGATTCCGAAAAGACCACAGGGTCCGATCCTTGGATCTGGTGTGATTAATCTCAATTTGACTGGTACCCCCCTGTATGCCCGCATCGTCTTTGTCCGAAGTGAAAAACAAAAATCTCAATGGCTAGCACTGCTTTCAACCGATCTCACTCTTTCAGAAGAAGAGATTGTCACCCTCTATGGAAAGCGCTGGGATATTGAAGTTTTCTTCAAGATGACGAAATCCTTCCTAAAACTTGCTCGAGAATTCCAGGTTCGATCCTATGATGCTCTGGTATCCCATACCAGTATCGTCTTTATCCGCTATATCATGCTTGCAGTTATTGCCCGGAGAAACACCGATCCCCGAACCTTTGGTGAGCTTTTCTATACCTGCTGCGATGAGATTCAGGATATGACACTCATGGAAGCACTTACTCTTCTTCTTGAGCTCTTGAAGACGACCATCAAACAGATTTTCGTTCTTCCAGAAGAAAAAGTCAAAGAGCTAGTTGCTTATTTTGTGAATAGTCTTCCGGCATGGTTGAAAGGAAAAATGCCATTATTGAACTGCGAAAGTTGAGTTAATAAGATGTTTGTTCTGTTCTTTTATGGTTTTTGCATAGAATGTTTGGTTAAAAACTGGGGAATCTTCCTCACTTTTTGCCACTTCCCAGCTTACATCCGTAACATCTTCGAACTACTAACCCGGTGGGATCCACTTTAACAACCCTTAATTAAGAACCGACAAAACTCGCAATTGTGGGTCTCGAGTAGCAGTACTCAGTGCGGTTTTTCACCTTTTCCTCAGTGCGGAGAGGCGGTGGAGAAAATTGGATGGAGTTTCCCATCTAGTAAAGGTGGTACAAGGGGTGAAATTCATTGATGGAATTCATGAAGAGTGGAAGTGGCCTAATGAATCATTCGCAAAATTTGACAATAACTCCCAAAGGGGGGGTTATATGCCTGCTTCCGATCACTCGGTAGCCAGCAACGTTGACCCTTTAATTTATGATAAGCTGATAACTCTTTTAAAGACAAAGGGCAAGTATCCGTTGAATCTCTAATTTCTAACTTTGGAGGCTTGAATGTCAACTATATACGATATAGCTAAGCTAGCTGGAGTATCGCCTGCTACAGTATCTAGGGCACTCAACCAAAAAACCCAGGTAAAAGCTGAAACCAGAAAAAGAATTTTGGAGATAGCGAAAGAACTTAACTATTCCCCCAACTACTTAGCCCGGAGTTTAAAGAACAGGCAAACCCATACCATCTCTCTCGTTATTTCCGATGTGACCAACCCTTTTTTTACTACCCTAGCTCGGGGAGTAGAAGATACGGCTTCTCGCCAGGGATTTAATACTATTTTATGCAACACCGACGAAGACCCGACCAAAGAAAGGGAATACCTAGATTTACTGTTAAGGAGAAGAGTGGATGGATTAATAGTATCGAGTTGTGGCCAAGGGGAAACTCTTTCGGAATTATTGGCAAAAGAAGTTCCAGTGATCTTGGTAGATAGGAGGATAGAAGATTTGGGATGGGATTTTGTGGTGGGAGACAGTGAAGCCGGAGCTTATCAGCTAACCAAGCACTTGATAGAAATCCATGGTTGCCGCAATATAGCAATGATAACCGGGCCGGATACCATTTCTACTAGTAAAGAAAGAATAGCTGGCTTTAAACGGGCTCTGCAGGAGGCCGGAATTCCGATAAAACCAGAATGGATTGCGGTTGGTTACTTTAAAGAAGAGTTTGGTTATAAGATAGCCAGTCAGTTTTTCAGCCAAAAAAATAATCTGCCTCAGGCAATTTTTGCCGGTAATAATTTTATTGCTATTGGTGTGGTTAGGGCCGCTCGAGAGCGAGGGATAAAAATTCCTGAGGATTTAGCTTTAGTTGCCTTTGATGATTTAGAAGCTGCTTCTCTGTTTTGTCCTTTTCTCACCGTAGCTAAGCAACCTGCTTATACCATGGGAAGTTTAGCTACTCAATTTCTTCTAGAACGAATCAGTGGTGGGGAGAAAGTCCGAGAAAAAAGAGAAGTGATCCTAAAACCAGAAATTATCATCCGCCATTCTTGCGGATGCGAAGGGAAATAAATTAATGCATCGGAGGTAACCAAGAACCGTGGGAATTTAAGGCTAAAATTGGCAAGAGGTTGGCCTTAATTGGAGGGCTGGACCAAGTTAACGTTTTAACTAGCGGTACAGAAGCGGAAATTCGTTCCATGGTGTATACTCTTTTTGAGCAGGTAGGGTATGAGGGAGGTTATATCCTTTCTGCTGCCGATCACTTTTTTGATGCTCCGGAGGATAACTTAAGAGCTTATGCTGAGGCAGCCCGGGAGTGTGTTTATTGAAGAGAAAGATAGCTTGGAAAAATTTGCTTTTTGGGATAGTTGCTCTTTGCTTAATTCTAGCCAGTTGCCCCTCTTTTGCCCTTGATGGGGTAGCTTATCATCCTCAAATTTTACAGCAAAGGTTGCGCAATTACTGGAAGACTCAGGAAGAAAGATTTTTGTCTATCCTGATAGAGGATTGTCATCTTTTTCTTTCTCCAAAGGAGAAGGTGGAAGATTTAAAAAGAATCGTTTCTTTTCCGGATCGTTTTTCGTTTAATTTACGAGCGAGGGCTCTATGGCAGCTGAATTATATTTTAGAGGGGGAGGATAAGGGCCGCTTTTTTCAGGATTTTTTTTCAACCGCTGCTGCCTCTGAAATAGGGATTAGACAGGTAGTTATAAGGTGTTTAGCCAGTTCGGATGACTGGATTCCTTTTCTTCTATCTTTGGCTAAGGGGGAGAAGTTGTCGGGTCTTTCTCAGGAGGAGGAATGGATTTTAAGGGTGGAGGCATATAAGGTCTTAGCTCGTTGGCAAAATCTGGCAATTTTCCCCTCTCTGATTGATTTTTTTGAACAGAAAAACCTTCCATCCTATTTAAAAGAAGAATTGCCGGCGATTTTGGCTTGTTACGATGAGCGGGCGTTACCTCAGTTTAAGGTTATGTTCCAGTTTCCTTCTCCCTTTTGGAAGCAAAGTGTGCTTCAAGCTTGGGGCAACAAAGAGGAAGGGGTGGAGTTTGCCCGAAGAGGTATCCACCATTTTCATCCCGAAGTGAGGGCCCTCTCCATCCAGCTTTTGGGAACTGTGCTTGAGGAGGGGGCTATCTCTTTAATACAACCAATGATAAATGACCCCGACCCTCAGGTAAGAGCCTTAGCCTGTGCTTTTTTGGCCAGCTGGGGAGTTGAGGTTGCAGAGTTGGAGCTTGAGCCTTCTTATCGGGTAATCAAGGTTTTGGCTCGCACTCAACCAGGAATGGCTTTTATTTTTCGGTTGATAGCGAGGAATCCGGATTGGGAGGATGCCATTTTTGACTGGTTATCCGCTGCGGAAGAAGTTTTTCCTGCCTCCTATATTTGGTTAAAATTGAAAGAAAGAGGATGGAAACCGATATCCATTCTTCGCTTTTTTGAGCAGGATAAAACAACCCCGGTCATTTTAGAAATATTGGACACTCAACCCGATCTTCTTTTTTCTAGTTCTGATTGGTTGAGATTTTCCAAATTACAGTTGACTCAAAATGCCTTTAGGATAAGGAATATTCTAAGTCAAGGCGATATTAAAGCCCAGATAATTTTGTTAAGAAATCTTTTTCCTTTAGGGGAAGAAGCTCTTTCTTTTTTAGAATTCTGGAAGGAAAATGAATCCTGGTTGGTTGATCTGGAAGTAGTGTCTCTTTTAGAAAAAATCCCCGCTGGTGGGAGCTGGCTATTTTTAGAAAGACTGGCAGATTCTCCTTGGGAGGAGGTTAGACTTTTCTCCTCTTTGGTTTTACTAAAAAAAATGGTAGAGGAATAAAAGGAGTTTTATTCGTTTAATAATGATGATAAGATAATAAACATTCTAATTTTTACAAAAACATTGAAGGAGGTACAAAATGGCGGAGCCTTCTCTAAACCTCCAATTAAAAACGGTGATCCAGACTCTGGTTCAAGAGATTAAAGATACTTCGAGTTATCGGAATTTTGAACATTTTCAATCTCTTCTTCTGCAGGACCCCGAAGCGGTCGATAAAATTAGACAATGGGAAGAGAAAGAGAGTGCAGTAATCGAAAGGATAGAAAATGGAGAAGCGGACCAGGAAGATTTAATGGAGCTCCAAAATTCCAGCCAGGAACTTTTGTCTAACCCTCTTATCCTTTCCTATTTTCAAGCTCAAGATAAGTTAGTTTCTGTTTTGCAAGAAATTAACCGGGAGATAAGCTCCGAACTTGGCTTTGATTTTGCTAACTCAGCTGCCCAGGAAGAGTTTTTCAATGATTTAGAAGAAGGTTAAGCCTCATATTTTTAGTCCTTATCTTTGGCAGCAAGTGAAAGCAAAAGGTAGCGAGTTTTTCCCATACAGGGGAAACCGTCCGCTTTCGTTTTAGTTTCGTCCCATTGGAATTGGCGGCAGCTGGAAGGAGGGGAAAAAGAGTCGTAGATTCGAAGGCCAGCGTAGAAACTGTCGTATCCCATGTTTTTTAGCCTTTGGGCCATGTCCGGGGTGCATATTTCTTCCACCGGTTGTCTCTTTTTTATCACTGAACAACGGCCGGAGCTACTATTTTGGTTTAAGGAAAAGTGGGAGGTGGTAGGTTCAAAATAAAGGCAGTATCGACAGACGTCCAGTCGAGTGTGGCACTTAGGACAAGTTAGAGGACGTTTCCGCACGGTAAGCCCGTTTTTTTCAACTTCTTTTAACACACCGGGAATTTCTATCTGGCAAAAAGGACACAAGATGGAAGAAGGGTGGGATACCCGGGTTAGGATTTTGGATTCTTGCAAAATTGATTCTTTTTCTTCCGCCGTTAATGGTAAATTAAGTCGTAAAACCCAGTGAAAGTAAGGGTAGTGAAAAAAGGCTAACAGGGCATTACCTAAGGAAGAGAACCAGCTCAGATTTTTTTGTCGGGAAAAAATAAAAGCTGGTATGGCCGCAAGCAAAGATAGCCCTATCCAGATAGCCGGAAGAGCTGCCGCGAAAATAATTTTTAACCAGCTATTGGCAGGGTTCCCGGCATAAGCAACTCCGGCTGTTACCCAGAGGAATAAAAATAGCAGGTGTAGTTGATAGTTCATTGCTTTTGCTCAGAGGGGATATAGTTGGTTAGAGCTTGCCTTTCTGATTTTTTAATATTTTAAGTTTCGGTTCTTCAATAATTACTTTGCTATAAGGGGGAATAGAGTGGGTTAGCCAGACGTTTCCCCCGATAACGCTGCCTCGCCCAATGGTGGTTTCGCCTCCTAAAATAGTAGCTCCGGCATAAATGGTTACTTCATCTTCTATAGTGGGATGTCTTTTGGTTCCTCGAATTACTTTTCCCCGTTCATCTTTGGGGAAGGATAAAGCACCCAGGGTAACCCCCTGATATATTTTTACCTGGTGGCCAATTTCGCAGGTTTCTCCGATTACTACTCCGGTTCCGTGATCGATGAAAAAACTTCGTCCGATTGTAGCCCCGGGGTGAATATCAATTCCGGTTAAACTATGGGCATACTCGGTCATCATCCGGGGAATTAAAGGAATTTCTTGTTTGAATAATTCGTGGGCCAGACGGTAAATAGAAATGGCTACCATACAGGGGTAGCTGAAGATAATCTCGTCTAAACTTTTGGCTGCCGGGTCACCATCGTAAGCCGCTTGAACATCTTCTTCTAAAAGGGTTCTGATTGCAGGGAGTTTTTTGAGAAAAATTTCTGTTTCCTGGCAGGCCTTGTCCTGGTAATCTTCACATTCTGCTTCGGCAAAAGCCCGGGCAATTTCCTTGCTTAAATGGTTGAACAATCCTTCTAATTTGCTGCCAATAAAATAGTCTGCACTTGACCAGGATAAGTCAGTACGGCCGATATATCCCGGGAAAAGGATTTCCCTTAACTCTTCGGTAATGAAGATAATCTGGGACCGGGCGGGAAAATGTTTTTTTTCAATATTGGTTATTTCTAAAGTTTGTCGGTAATTGGCAAGCAAGTCCCCCACTAAGGGAGTAAGAGCAAGTTTATTTTTAGAAGACACCAAAGAGCCCCCTTTTATAAAGTTAAAACTGGGTGATTACTTTTTCTACTCTGGTAAGCAAAGTAGTGGGCAAAAATTCTTCCTGGCCGTTTGTTCTTATTAAGCTCCATAGGTGTTTTTCGAATTCGACCCTTTTACAACATTGTCGGCATAGCTTCAAGTGCTCTTCGAAGGACAAACGCTCCTCGTCGCTTAACATTTCACCATCTAAGTAAAGATATAATTTTTTTACTGCTTCCTGGCAGTCCATCCTTGTTCGTTCTTCCTTTCCCGCTTTTCTTGGGTGTTGGCATATTCCCACAGTAGATTCTGTAAGATTTTCCGGCCTCGGTGCAAACGGGACATAACCGTACCGATGGGAATATCCAATATTTCAGCTGTTTCTTTATAAGAAAAACCTTCTACCAGCGTTAAAACTACCACCGCTCTAAAATCTACTGGCAGCTCCTCAATTGCCTTTAAGATATCTTCCCTAGTCAATGTTTTTAACAAAGCTTCTTCCGGAGTTATTCCCTCAAACGGGGGCTGAAAAGAAGTTTCTTCTTCCATTTCATCTAATGAGGGAAGTTTAGTTTTATCCCGCACCCGGTAGTAGTTGTTAATAAAAGTATTGGTCAATATTTTGAAAACCCAGGCTCGGAAGTTGGTTCCCTCTTCAAAACGGTCAAAAGCGGCGAAGGCTTTGGTAATAGTTTCTTGAACCAGGTCTTCGGCATCTTCTCTGTTTCTGGTCATGCGGAGAGCAGTACGAAACAGGGCTCCTAAATTGGGCATCAGAAGACCTTGAAATTCTTTCTTTTGGTTTTCTTTAGTTTTTACCATCTTCCTCCAACCTTTTGCGTTTTCTAAAAATTAAATACTTACACTCTGTTTATATATATCTCATTCTTCCCGATCAAATTTCAAAAAATTGGCATTTTTTAATTTTTCTAAATCTTTATGGAATTCGATGATTTCATCGATGGTAATCTGTCCTTTGGCTTTAGATTTCTTCTTACTTCGCGAAATTTTGGCTACGTCTCCTATTTTTTCCAGGCTAAAAGTTGCTTCGCCAAAATCCCGGCAGTAAGGACAAATGTAACGGATATATGCTAACTCCCGGTAAGCGGGAATTTTGTATATGCCAATTTCAGTTACATCTTCCATCGTAATTACTGCCTTGCAACTCTTACACTTTAAAGGAAGCTCCCGCATTTTTTCCTCCTCTTGCCTCTAAATTTTATGTTATTCTATCAAGCCGAAAAGAATAATACAAGAGTGCGAGTTGCCTCAACTAAAATTAAAGTGAAATGGTATCGTTGCCTCACTTAAAAATCAAAGTTAAATTATTATTCCCTTAAGAGAATATTCTTAGGGGGGTTAGAGGTGAAGCTTTCCATGCCAACACGAAGAGAAATTGTTTATCAGGCAAGTAAGGGATATGATAAATTATCCAAGAAAAAGAAGACCGAGAGACTTAATAACTTGATAACTATTACCGGATACAATCGTGATTATGCTTCACGGTTACTCTCCCAATCTGGTAGGTGTGTTTATGTAAAAGATATATCCGGCAGGTCATACAGATTAATTGGTGATGTAAGAAAAAAGAAGGAACGTTCCCGAAAGAGAAAATATGATACCGAAGTATTTAAAGTCTTAAAGCAAATCTGGGCTATTATGGACTACCCTTGTGGTAAACGATTAGCTCCCGGTATGAGCTGGCTGGTACCGAAGTTAGAAGCCTTTGGAGAGATAACCATAGGGCAAGAAGAGGTGAGGGAGAAACTGTTAACCATTTCCGCTTCCAGCATTGACCGCTTACTCCAAGGGGAAAAGAAAAAAATGGCTCTTAAAAGCAGGAAGATTACTAAACCCGGTACTCTTCTAAAAAACCAGATTGAAGTACGTACTTTTGCTGATTGGAACAAAGCTAAGGTAGGATTTATGGAAATGGATTTAGTATCTCATGAAGGGGGTAACCCCCGAGGAGATTTTGCTTTTAGCTTAACTCTTACCGATGTATGCTCGGGCTGGACAGAAAATAGAGCGGTAAAAAATAGAGCTCAGAAGTGGACCTCGGAGGCTTTAGACATTATAAGAGATAGATTGCCATTCCCAATTAAAGGTCTGGATTCGGATAATGATAGTACTTTCATCAACTACCATATGTTGTGTTATTGTGAGAAGAACCATATTACCTTTACCAGATCCAGAGCGGGTAACAAGAATGATGGCTGCTATGTGGAACAGAAAAACTGGTCTATAGTAAGAAGAACAGTAGGTTATGCTCGCTATGATACCGAGGAGGAGGTGGATATCTTAAACCAGATCTATGATGTCTTGAGGCTCTATGTAAATATGTTCCAGCCTGTGGCTAAGCTAATATCCAAAGAAAGACAGGGAGCTAAGGTTAGGAAAATATACGATACTCCCAAGACTCCTGGTCAGAGATTATTAGAGTCTCCAGATATATCTGAAGAGGTAAAAGCACAATTGCAGAAGACCTTTGATGAACTCAACCCAGCAGCCTTAAAACGGGAGATAGATAGACTACTGAGAAAACTAACCAAAGCTTATCTCAAGAAGAAAGAGGAGGTGGAACAAATTGACAGAGAACTTATTTTCACCTAGAATTTTATATGAGGCATCGTATCTATTTCACCTACATTTTTAAATGAGG
>JASGLU010000055.1 GCA_030156825.1 Candidatus Atribacteria bacterium
ATCTTATGGGTTGAGGAATGTAGAGGTGTACTGGAGAAAGATGTTACTGGGATTCATACCATCAAGAGAATGTTTCCACACAATTTGACATAGAGCCCAAGTGGTTACTGGTTAGATGACAGTAACTGGAACAAAAGAGACTATTTTCCTATCTTATAAAGAATTTTTCTGCATGGTTGGAAAAGAAAATGCTATTGTTGAGCTATAAAAATTAAACAAAAACAAAAGACGTTTAGCTCTCGATAAAAATTTTTTAAGAGATTAAGGAACAGCCTAAAAAAGCCACAACTTTTGTTACTTTAAATGCTTGATGTGTTAAAATCTTTTTCAAAAGCAGAGAAAGAGGGAAGAGGTTTTGGCTACCTGGATGAATCAGTTTGCAGTTTTTCTTTTTGACCTTGATGGAGTAATCTGGAGGAAAGATAAACTTCTTCCTGGAGCATTAAAAGTTTTACGCGAACTCAGAAAAAGAGAGAAGACAATTCGGTTTATTACCAATAACCCCCGTCGGTCAAGGATAGAAATTTGGCAAACCTTATCTCAACTGGGAATTAAAACTAATTTGAAAGAGGTGATAAGCCCCGGTTTGGTAGTGGCCGAATTTGCTAAAGAACAGAGTTTTTCGTCTTTATATTTTTTAGGTAGCTCCAGCCTTAAAGAAGAACTTATAAACGAGGGTTTTAATTTTGATACTCCTCCTCAAGCAGTACTGGTAGGATATGATGAGGGTGTCTCTTTTTGGGAAGTAAAAAAGGCAGTCAAGTGGTTAGAAAAGGGAGCTCTTTTTTTAGCTACTAACTCTGATCCTTTTTTTTCTTTTTTAGGAGAGAGACAACCGGCCACCGGCTCTCTTCTTCGAGCGATAGAGGAAGCCAGTGGGAGAAAAGCTCTGGTTTTAGGGAAACCTAACCCTTATTTTTTTGAAATAGCTACTCGGGAAATAAAGGATGTCTCGCAAACGGTGGTAATAGGGAATAATCCGCAGACCGATATTTTGGGGGCCCATGCTATGGGTTGGAGTGGTATTTTGCTTTCTGAGAGACCGATTAAATTCCCCTCTATCCGAGACCCCCGCTGGCCCGATGCCCGGGTTACTTCCCTTTATGACCTGGTTGATCCTTCCTTTCAGGTTTTTCCCCGTGATAACTGGTTGTTCCCCTGGCCTGGTAAGATTCAAATAGCAGTGGTGGGGATGGTTTTTCGAGAAAAAGAAGTACTTTTAATCCAAAGAAAGGATAATCGGCTTTGGGGTCTTCCTGCAGGTAGAATGGAAGTGGGGGAAACCCCGGAAGAAGCGATAGTAAGAGAAGTGAAAGAAGAAACCGGGGTTAAGATGGAGGTAAAGAAATTAAGGGGAGTTTTTGCTCAACCAGAGGAGTTTACTTTTACTTATCCATCAGGAGAAACCGTCCAGCTGGTGGCGGTATTATTTGAAGGTAAATATCAGGCGGGGGAAATTTCCCCTTGTGAGGGGGAAACCGTTCAAGTTGGTTTTTTCCCACTTTCAGCTTTGCCCTACCCTATGTTTGAATCTCACCAGAGATGGGTTTTGGACACAGCCGGTTAGTTCCCTGGTTTGCAACTATTCATTAGCTAAAAAGTTTGTTCGACGTTCATTGTGAAAAAAATAAATAGTAAGATAACATTTTGTCCAGCTCGTTGACCGATGATGTCATTTTTGTTATCTTTTCACGAGAATAACTAATAGAGGGAGGAATCACGATGGGAGAAAAAAAATTAGGAATATTGGTAGGAGGAGGCCCCGCTCCGGGAATTAACGGAGTTATTAGTTCGGTAACCATGGCGGCTAACCGGCGGGGGTTGGAGGTAGTGGGAATATATAACGGTTTTCACTTCATATCTAACTCCTCCTTCGACCCGGAAAAACATACGGTTGTTTTAGATACCGAGTCGGTTTCCGAAATTTACTTTGAAGGGGGTTCGATTCTTCGCACCGCTCGTGATAGTCTGGTCAAGGGAGGAGAAGTCGACCAGGAGAAAGTAAACAATGTTCGATCGGCTATGGAGAAGTTAAATCTGGGTTATTTGGTAACCATAGGAGGAGATGATACCGCCTATAGCGCTAGTATTATAGCTCAGGAGATGGAAGGGGAACTTTTAGTAGCTCATGTTCCTAAAACCATTGATAACGATCTTCCCCTTCCCGGAGGTATGCCTACTTTTGGTTTTCAAACTGCCCGGGAGGTAGCCACTGGCTTATTGAAAAATTTAATGAGGGATGCCAAAACTACTGGCCGGTGGTATTTTGCCATTGTTATGGGGCGTTCGGCCGGGCATTTGGCTTTGGGGTCGGGTAAATCAGCTGGGGTCCCTTTGACCATTATTCCCGAAGAGTTTGGAAAGGATAAAGTACGGGTAGAGGATGTATGCGATATATTGGAAGGAGCTATGATCAAACGTCGAGCTTTGGGCCGCCCTGATGGAGTAGCGGTAATCGCTGAAGGAGTAGCCCTTCGTTTTGGAGATGTAGCTGAAATTGAAAAATTGTTGGGTAAATCTATACCTCGCGATCCTCACGGACACGTTAGATTGGCCGAGGTTCCTCTGGGTGAACTTTTAAAAGGGGAAATTACCAGGCGATTTAAAGAAAGAGGAGAGAAAATTACTATTGTAAATGCAGAGATTGGTTACGAACTTCGTTGTGCCTCACCCGTTGCTTTTGATATGGAATATACTAAAGAGCTGGGATATGGAGCGGTTAGTTATCTTTTAGACCCAAACTATGGGATGGAAATGAAGAAAAGGGGAGCTCTTATCAGCCTGTTAGAGGGCAAACTGAACCCTATTCCTTTTGACCAGATAAGAGACCCCCAAAGTGGAAGGACCAAGGTAAGAGTAGTAGATACTAACTCTTATTCTTATCAAATGGCTCGAGCTTTCATGACTCGCCTGGAAAAAGAAGACCTGGAGGACTCTTCTTTCCTGGCTAAATTAGCGCAAGAAGCTCATTTAACCCCGGATGAATTCAAGAACCGCTTTTCCCGGTCGGCTTCTATTTAAACATTTAGCTTGCTTATTCTTGCCCTCAGGGGGAGGATTCTCTTCCTCTCCCTGAATTTCTTTATTAATGGTCAACTCTAAAAAAGAAGGACTAAAGGCAACTTCATCTCGTTTAGCAGGTGAAGGTCAGTTCTCTTTAGGAAAGTTTTATTTTCTCCGTTATCCGCTGACCTGGATAGTTCTTTTTCTGCTGGTTGGGTTTTTGGGAAGAGGTCTGTGGAGATTCCCTCCTTTCTTTGGTTTTTTGCTTCTTTTTTCTTGTTTGACGTTCCAGCTGCTTTTTAAAAGAAAATTTATTTTCTATTTTATTTTCTTTGCTCTTTTTTGGTTAGTGGGAGGATCTTTACTCTACACTTTTGTTTTTGAGCTTCCTTATCAATCTTTTTCCCGGTGGGATCGGGAAAAAATCACTGTTCAGGGTTATTTGATAGAGAAAAACGGTAATTTTTTCCTCACCCGCCTCTCCGGATTCCCGGTTTATTCTCCCACGATTCGATTAAGAGAGTCATCTTTGGAAGAGATTCCTACCCATCAAAAAGTAGAGATAACGGGTGTTTTTCGGCTTTTTCCTTCCTGTTCTAATCCGGGAGTTAGGAACTGGAACAATTTTTGGGGCAAAAGAAGGGTAGTGGGAGACCTTACCCCAGCCTCCTATCAAATTTATCCGGATAAAAGTCCTTGGCATAGTTTTTTGGCCTGGGTGGGAAAAGTAAGAAGCCGGGTGCTGGAAAATTGGCGGGAAAAATTACCCAAAACCTATCCTCTTTTCTCCGCTCTTCTTACCGGACAAAGAGAGGAGGGTTTTTACCACTACTCAGAAGAGTTGGAAAGAGCTGGGGTTTTTCATCTTTTTTGTGTGTCCGGGCTTCATCTGGGAATACTGGGAGGGGCAGCTTTATTTTTGTTGGGTCGTCTCTTTTTTCTTCGAAAAATTTCCTTCTGGTTAGTTGCCGGATTAACTTTTCTTTATTTGGTCTTTTGTAGCTTTTCTCCTTCCTCTCTTCGGGCCTGGTTGATGTTAAGCGCTCATTTGTTTGAGAGGAGAGTTGGGAGAGGCACTCCTCCCTTTGCTTTTTTACTTACTGCTTTTTTCTTTATGTTTTTGCTTCAGCCCGAGAGTATTTTTCTTCCCGGAGCCCAGCTTTCTTACGCTTCTACTTTTGGCATTATCTTTTTTGTGAACCATATTCAATTTGTTTTTCAGAATAAAAATTGGCTGACCCGATTTTTAGGAGGTAGCCTTTTTCTTACTGCTTCCGCTTTGGTCGGAAGCTTCCCTGTTTTGGTGAGTAATGGTTTCTCTTTTTCTACTCTTTCCTTTTTAGGCAATATTTTGCTTGTCCCTCTGATTCAGTTGGCTCTCCTTTTGTCTTTTTTGGGAGCAATGGTAGGGTGGGTTTCTTTAGTTTCTTTTAGTGGTTTGGCTTTTCTGATTGAAACTTTGTTAAGCACTATCCAGTGGATAGTTTCTTTTTTGGTTCAAATCCCCCACCTTTTCCTCCAGTTTAATACCAGAGCAACCCAATTGGGAGGATGGGGAGCCTGGTTGGGAATAGTGGGTATTTTCCTAATTTTTTCCTTGCTCAAAGGTAAAAAGCGATTTTTTCTGGGGGCGGTTTGGGGAGGAGTGATTTTACTGTTGATAACAGGATTAACGTTCCCTCGGGCCCAATTTTGGGTACTCGATATAGGACAGGGATTGTCTAACGCTTTTATATACGGTGATTCAGCTCTTTTAATCGATACCGGGGGGATAATTCGGGGCTATGGGAATACTGGCAGCTCAATAGTGGTTCCTTTTTTGCGATATCAGGGGGTGAAAAGAATAGAAAATATCTTTTTTACCCACTCTCACCAGGACCATATTGGGGGTTGGGAGAGAGTGGTGAGTCAGCTCCCGGTAGAGGGAGTAACTGCCGGAGCAAAAAACATTTCTCTCTCAAGTGAGATTATTCCTTTTACGGATTATACCGTTATTCACTCTTTGAACGGTTGTCAAGTAGAAGTATTCCCTATTAAAGGGAGGGAAGAGAACAACCGGGCTTGTGTTTATCGACTACATTATCCTTCTTTTCGAGTGTTGGTGACAGGAGATATTGAAGGGGAAGGGATTGACCTTCTACTTCAATATGGTAAAAGAAATTTAGAAGCAGAAATTTTGATTTTACCCCATCACGGGAAATTGGTGGACGGGCTTGAGAAATTGTTAGAGGCGACTAACCCAAAGGTGGCTATTGTTTCTGCCGGGGAAAACTCTTATGGTCATCCTGACCCTCGGGCTCTTTCTTTAGTACTTGAGCGGGGGATAGAGCTTTATCAAACTAACCAGAATGGAGCAATAGCAGTTTGGGAAAAAAGAAACGGTGGTTGGAGGTTGAATAGTTTTGGCAAAGCAGTCATTTGAGACCTGGCTAAGAGATAAGAATAGGAAGAGGTGGGCGGTAGTCCTGCTCGGGATTAGTCAAAGTTACTTTGAAGAAAAAATTCTTCCCCGGGTTAAAGCGGAGTTAAGAGCATCCCGAGTGGTGAAAATTCAGAGCGAGAAAGAGTGGAAGGAGAAAAAAAATGAGATAACTCGTCCTTCTCTCTTTGGTGAGGTGACGCTGGTACTTTTAGAGGGAATGACTGAAAAAACAGCCGAGGAGATTTTATCAGTCATCAAAAGTTTCTCTTATCTTTACGCTCTTTACTTTTCACCCAACAGATTAAGAGGTAAATTTTGGCAGAACTTTGATCAGTTACTGATAAGTGACGAAGGAAGAAGTTGGGATAATTTTCTGCGGACAATACTTAAAGAGCAAGGCATAAGAATGTCTAAGCCCGCCTGGTTTAAAATTCAACGTCTCTGGCAAGAGCTTGATTTATCCTGGGAGGAATTAGAACAATTTTTCCGTCTTTTCCTCAAGGGAGAGGAGGTTACCCTTGAAGAGGTAAATGCTTTCTTCGAACGGCGAGAAAAGGGGTTGCTTTTCCCTTTTCTGGATGCAGTGGGAGAGAGAAGACTGGAGTTAGCTACCCATTATCTTTTTTCTCTTTTGGATATAGGTTTTTCTCCTTCTCTTATTTTAGTTCATCTGGGACGTAAATTCCGGTTAATTCTCCAAGTTCAAGAGACAAAAGAGGATAAAATAGACCTTTGGCAGAATAGAAAACTAAGCCCCTTTGAGATGGAACAGAAAATAAAGAAGCAGGCTCAAAACTTTAGCCTGCCCGAGGTACGGAACATATTTCATTTTTTGCATCAAACCGATCGCATTTTGAAAACCCAGAGGTGCGACCCCAAAGCGATTTTCCTTGATTTAATCTCCCAGATTATTATTAGCCCGCTTGAGGAGCCTCATTTACTGAGGAAGCCTTATGAAGACGGTGGTACAGACGAGATTTGATGCGAGCTGATTTGTTTCGATGAAAAACCCCTTTAGAGCTAGCCACATCTACTTTTTTAATCACTTGAGGAAGAATAGATTTAGCTTGTTCCACCTCTCCTGCGGCTAACAAACGGTTGAACTTTTTAACCATATTTTTGGTAGAAGTCTCAACCATCTGGTTTCGCATTTCTCTTTTTTGATTTTTGCGTAACTCTTTTTTGGCGGATTTAGTATTTGGCATATATTTCCACCCCTTGGATTTTTTATTTTTTTTCAAATGACGCCGCCCATTGTAACATGAAAATTGGACGATTGCAATTCTCTAAATATTAACATTTGCCAAATTTTGGTTCTTGGAATTTCCAATGTTTGAGTTGAGAAAAAATAATGAAAATGGTATACTGCCTCTAAACTGATGGGGAGAGGTGGCCGAGTGGCTGAAGGCAATCGCCTGCTAAGCGATTAGGCGGGATTAAACCTGCCTCGTGGGTTCGAATCCCACCCTCTCCGCCAGAGTCTGGCAATAGAATCAACGTAGGTAACAAAGGTTAATGATAGAATTACCTTATTTAGTTTTTTCTGAAGTAGAATTTGACAGAGCTCATCACCTTCAGAAGGCTCTGGTTGATTGGATTGGTCAGAATGACTTCCCGGGAGTGTTACTTCTTTTAGAACATCCGCCGGTAATTACCCTGGGTAAGTCCGCCTCTCCCGCTAATCTTCTGGTGAGAGAAGAGGTTTTAACCCAGGCGGGAATAGAGCTTCGTCCGGTGGAGCGGGGTGGGGATATTACTTACCACGGTCCGGGTCAAATAGTGGGCTATCCTCTGCTTAACCTTCGATTTTGGGAAAAGGATGTTCACCTTTTCTTACGTACTTTGGAAGAAGCTCTGATAACTTTTTTAAGACGCTATCAAGTAGAAGCGATGCGTTACCCGCCGTTTACCGGAGTTTGGGTTAGAAATCGAGGTTCTTTTGAGAAAATAGCAGCTATTGGAGTGGCGGTTAAACGGTGGGTCACTTACCACGGTTTTGCTTTAAACATTTCTCCCAATTTGGACCATTTTCGCTATATTATTCCCTGCGGGATTAAAGATAAAGGAGTTACTTCCTTAGAGGAAATGAAAGCGGAGACTTTTTCTTCCTCGGAGCGAGAGTTCATGAAAAAAGAAATAGCTCAAGATTTAGGGGCCGTTTTTGGCTTTTCCATGGTAGCTTTAAGAGAAAAAAATATTAACCAATTCGGCCGGGAAATAAGAACCATTTTGCAAGAGATAGTTGAAAAATTAAGAATGGAAGTGAAAAGATAAATGGCACTACCCCCTTGGTTACGAAAACGCTTTTCTCTCTCGGTAGAGCTGGATAAAATGGAATCTTTGTTTGAAGACTTAGGACTTCACACCGTTTGTCAAAGTGCTCATTGCCCTAACTTGGGAGAATGTTTTAAGCGTGGGACCGCTACTTTCCTAATTTTAGGAGGAGTTTGCACTCGAAATTGTAGATTTTGTGCAGTACCTAAAGGTAAGCCAGATAGCCTTGATCCAGAAGAGCCGGAAAAAGTGGCTCAAGCCGCAAAGAAGCTATCTCTGCGTCACGTGGTGGTTACCTCGGTTACCCGAGACGATCTCCCTGATGGAGGTGCTTATCATTTTAAAAGAACCATTCAAGCCATCCGAGAAGTGCTTCCTTTTTCGAGAGTGGAAGTTTTAACCCCTGATTTTAAAGGGGAGAGGGAATCGATTCGGGTGGTAGCTGAGGAAAAACCGGAAGTGTTTAACCACAATCTTGAGACTGTTCCCCGGCTTTATCCAGAGGTAAGGCCTGGAGCTACTTATTCTACTTCTTTGCAGCTGTTAGAATGGATTAAAGCCGACTTCCCTCAGGTTATTACTAAATCAGGTTTGATGGTGGGGTTGGGGGAAACCAAAGAAGAAGTGATCCGGGTTTTGCAGGACCTCAGAGGGGTGGGGTGTGATATGGTTACTATTGGTCAGTACCTTCGTCCCTCTGGACACCATCTTCCAGTTTCGGAATATCTTCCTCCTCCGGTTTTTGCTGAATATCGGGAAATCGGTCTAACTTTAGGATTTAAAGAAGTAGCCAGTGGGCCCTTTGTTCGAAGCTCTTATTTAGCTGATAGATCGGCCGAGAAAGTTTTTTCCGATTAAAAAAGGTTGTGTGAGGTAAAGTATGGGATGGATAATCTTCATTTTAGTGGTGTTTGCTGCTCTTCTTTTTTTCTGGTTTTTTCCAGTTCTGATTGGTGGTATTCCCTGGCAGCCAACCGATATGCGGCGAGTGCGTAAAATGCTTACCATGGCCCAGGTGAAACCGGATGAAGTAGTATACGATTTGGGTTGTGGCGATGGGCGGATTGTTATTGCTGCTGTCCGAGAATTTGGGGCAAAAGCAGTTGGAGTAGAAGCTAATCCCTGGCTTTATCTGGTATCTTGGATTCGGATTTTTCTTTTAGGTCTTTGGCGTTCTGCCCGAGTGGTTTTGGGTAACCTCTATCATCAAGACTTAAGTCAGGCTGATGTGGTAACCCTTTTTCTGTTTCAGCATGTTAATGATCATCTGGAGGAAAAATTGAAAAGGGAATTAAAACCGGGAGCTCGAGTAGTATCTTACGTATGGGTATTCAAAAACTGGGAACCTTCTCAAGTGGATACAGAAGGCCGACTCTATCTTTATGAAAAAGAAAGAGGGAGGGAAAACGTTGGTTAAAGGTAAGCATTTTAAATCGATAGTGATTATTCCGGCTCGTTATCAATCTATCCGCCTACCGGGTAAAGCCTTGTTGCCAATAGATGGGGTACCGATGGTGGTTAAAGTGATGCAGCAGGTTCAAAAGAGTGGTCGGGTAAATCAGGTAGTGGTGGCTACCGACCATCCTGATATTTGCCAAGCGGTGGAGTCTTTTGGTGGGGTGGCACAAATGACTTCGCCTACTTGTGAATGTGGAACCGATCGAGTGGCTGAAGTGGCCCGGATGTACCCGGAATATGATTTGGTGGTCAACGTTCAGGGAGACCAGGTAGAGTTTCCCCCTTCGGTGTTGGATGATTTATCTCTCGCTTTGGAACAAGACCCTTTGGCTTCCATGGCTACTCCCATTCAGTCTCTTCAGGATGAAGAGACTTTTAATAATCCTAATACGGTCAAAGTGGTTTGTGACCAGGAGTTAAATGCTCTCTATTTCAGTCGTTCTCCCATCCCTTATCCTCGCTCAAACCGGGGTCCCTGGTTTAAACATATAGGAATTTATGCTTTTCGGAGAGATTTTTTATTCCAATTTGCTTCCTGGAGCCCCACTCCACTTGAAAAAAGCGAATCCTTGGAGCAGCTCCGAGCGTTGGAACGAGGAAAAAGGATTAAATGTGTTTTAATGACAGGCGAAAGCTGGGACATTAACACCCGGGAGGACTATGAAAGGTATTTGGCCAGAGAAAAAAAGAATGAAACCTGACCCGGAGCAGCAAGCATTACCCTGGTCTTACCGGTTGCTTCACCACTTTTATATTTTCCTTTTAGGATTAGTTTCGACTATTTCTTATCCCTATATTAGGCGATTTTATGCTTTTTCACCGCCCTTCCTTTCCTCAAGTGCTAAGGGCGAGCAAAATAACCAGCGGCCAAAAATCTGGGTTCATGGGGCTAGTGCTGGAGAAATTGGAGCGGCTTTACCTCTTTGTTCTCGGCTGCGAGAACGGTATCCTAACTCCTGGATAGTTTGTTCGGCCGTGAACCTTGACGGGAAAAAAATGGCCCAGAAAGTACTTTCTCCTTTGGTAGATGAGTTTATTCCCTACCCGCTTGACCTTCCCCGGATGGTATCTCGGTTTTTAAGTTTTGTTCAACCTGATATATTCGTCACTATGGAGGCAGAACTTTGGCCCAACTTTCTTTTTTCAGCTAAAAGAGAAGGGGTAAAATGTTATTTGGTAAATGGCCGAGTTTCTCAACGGACTTTCTATCGGACACAAAAAATCAAAAATTACTGGCGAAGTCTTTTACTTAGTTTTGACACTCTGTTTATGGCTGATCAACTGAGTTATGAACGGATTTTGAAATTTGGTTTGCCGGAGAATAAGGTGTTACTTTTGGGAAATATCAAAACCGATGCCCTTTATGAGCGGAAAAAGAAATCCCAGCCTGAACTTTTGACTCAAAAGTTGGGTTTGATAGCCGGTTGTCCGGTAATAGTGGCTGGGAGCATCCATAAAGAGGAAGAAGGGCTCATGCTGGAAGCGTTTGAGAAGGTACGAGATATGATACCTCAAGTTAAAATTATTATAGCCCCTCGCCACTTAGATCGCTGTTCCCAGTTAGTTCAGCTTTTTAAAGAAAGGGGTTTTCCAGTAGCCTGTTTTTCCAGTTTGCCAGCTGATAAGGAATGGGAAGTATTGATAATTGACCAGATGGGGGTACTTTTTGATTTTTACGGTTTGGCCCAGGTTGCTTTTGTAGGAGGTAGCCTTTGCCAGAAGATGCAAGGCCACAATATTTTAGAGCCGGCTATTTGGAAAATACCGGTTTGTTATGGTCCCTATATGGCATCATTCCGGGAAGTAGCTTCAGCTTTGGAGTCTGCAGGTGTGTCTCGAGTGGTGAACAACGTTGAAGAGTTAACTCAAGTTTGGTATCAGGGGATTGCTGACTCCAGCTGGAAAAAGAGCGCTCAAGCAGGGGCTGATCACTACTTTGCTCAAGCCGGTCAGATAACTGAACGGATAGTAAAAAAGATAGTTAACGACTGGGAACAGAGCAAAGATGCCTGATCGAAAAAGAAAACGAAAAAAAACTCGTCCAGGAAAATGGTTGTTGGAGAGAGTGGTGGTTCCCTTTCTTCTCAAAATATTGGAGAGTCTGGTTTCAATCCTCTCCCCCGCGGCCATTAAAAGACTGGCCTTCTGGATAGGGGACCTGCTTTACCGTTTACCTTTTTTTAATCCTCAAGTGGCGAAAACCCAATGGATGGAGGTTATGGGGGAGAAAGACGAAAAAGTGGTTAATCACAAAATCCGACAGGTATTTCGCCACTTTGCCCTATCCTTTATGGAAGTGATACTCCTGAAAAAGAAAGGAGCGCGGGTACTGGAGGATTTGGTAGAGGAGGTGAAGGGAGAGAAGTTTTTGAAAGAGGCTCTGGCCCAAGGCCGGGGAGTGATTTTGCTGACCGCTCATCTGGGAAACTGGGAGATTTTAGGGGCCTGGTTGGGTAACCGGGATTACCCCACGGCCACTTTAGTTCGTTCTCCTTCGGTTCCGGCTGTGCGGCAACTTATGGAAGAGTTAAGGTCGGTTATGAAATTGGAGACGGTGGAGCGGACCAATTTGTTACCCGTTCGCTCCATCCTGCAGGAGGGAAAGATATTGGGGGTATTGGCTGATCAGTACGTTCCTGGAGGAGTAGTTTGCGACTTTTTGGGCCGGGAAACACCTTCTCCTGCCACTCCGGCCGTTTTTCATCTTCGATTGGGAAGTCCGATTATCCCAGCTTTTATTGTTCGCCAGGGGGAAGAGATGAAACATCAAATTACTTTTCTTCCCCCTTTGGACTGGTCCCTTGCTACTTCTTCTCGGGAAAACATCGCTCGGGGAACAACTATCTGTAATCAGATTTTGGGAGAGTTCATCCTCCGCTATCCCGAACAATGGAATTGGTTACACCGTCGATGGCGAGATTAGCTTAAGTGAACCACTCTTTTCTTCACTAAATTCATCAAACCTCCCTGTTCTATTATTTCTTGTAAAAAAGGAGGGAAAGGTTCAACTTTAAAAGTTTCCTGAGTGGTAAGGTTTTTAATTTCCCCTTTATCCAGATCGATTTCTAATTGGTCACCTTCTTTTATTTTTTCGGCTGCTTCTTCTGATTCCAAAATGGGTAAACCAATGTTCAGAGCGTTGCGATAGAAAATCCGGGCAAAAGAAGCGGCAATGACCGCCTTTACTCCGGAAGCTTTGATAGCCAAAGGAGCGTGTTCTCGAGAAGAACCACAACCGAAGTTTCTTCCCGCCACTAAAATGGGGGAGGAAGAAACTTTCTGAGGGAAATCGGAGTCTAAGCCTTCAAGACAGTGCTGGGCTAATTCCTGGGGATCGGTAGCGGTGAGATAGCGTGCAGGGATAATCACATCCGTATCCACATTATCTCCGTATTTTAAGGTTTTTCCTTGAATTATCATTTTATCACCTCTAAATTTGGTCAGGAGCGGCAATGTAACCTGCTACAGCTGAGCTGGCCGCTATGTAGGGATTAGCCAGGTAAACTTCGCTTTTTATGTGTCCCATCCTCCCTAAAAAGTTACGGTTGGTGGTGGATACACATTTTTCTCCCTCAGCTAAAACTCCTAAATGTCCACCCAAGCAGGGTCCACAAGAAGCAGGGGCAATTATTCCTCCTGCTTCTAAGAAAATTTGCAACAATCCCTCTTTTTCTGCCTGTCTCAAGATGGCGGGACTCCCTGGAAAAATGAGAAGCCTTACCCGAGGGTGAACCTCTCGCTCTTTCAATACCTGAGCCGCCATTCTTAGATCCTCCATGCGACCATTAGTGCAAGAACCAATCACCACTTGATCGACCTCTATTTGAGGTATGGAGTAAACCGAATGGGTATTACTGGGTAAGTGAGGAAAGGCAACTTGAGGCTCGATAGAAGAAACAGCAATTTCTATTATTTCTTTCCATTGGGCATCGGAATCAGATTGGTAAACGATAGGGGAGCGGGGGGATTTTATCTCTGTGAGATAACTGAGGACTTTATCATCGGCTTCCATGATTCCATTTTTTGCTCCCGCTTCCACTGCCATATTAGTCATGGTAAAGCGCTCATCTAAAGATAGCTCTTGAATAACAGGACCCGTAAATTCCATAGCACAGTATCTGGCTCCATCCACTCCTATTTTTCCTATAGTAAAGAGGATGAGGTCTTTCCCGGTGACAAACTGTTTTCTTTTTCCTTCGTAAACAAAGAGAATAGATTCAGGGACTCGGAGCCAGGTTTCTCCCAGAACCCAGCTGGCAGCAATGTCGGTGCTTCCCATTCCGGTGGAAAATGCCCCCAGTGCTCCATAGGTGCAGGTGTGAGAATCGGCTCCGATTATTAAATCACCGGGAACTATTAACCCCTGTTCGGGGAGAAGCACGTGTTCTATGCCTGCCTTTCCTCCCACAAAAAAGTGAGATATTCCGTGTTTTTGGGCAAACTCTTGCATCAACTTTACATTTTGGGCCGAAGCAATATCTTTACAGGGAGTGTTATGGTCAGCAACCAAAACTATTTTATCGGGGTCGAATATTTTTTCAATTCCCTGCTTTTCCAGTTCCTTAATACTCAAAGGAGCAGTGATATCATTGGCCAAAGAGAGGTCAATTTTAACCTGGACCAATTCTCCGGGCGTTACTTTTTCCTTTTGAGCATGAGCGGCTATAATTTTTTCAGTTATGGTCATGCTCATTTTAGCTCTCCTTATAATCTTTTTGTGGGTTAATTTTCTTTCTTTTTTGTGCCATTCGATTTATGGCTGCCAAATAGGCTAAAACACTGGCTACCACTACGTCTTGATTAGAGTCTCTTCCCACATACTCTTGGTCTTCTCCTATGATTCTTACGATGACTTCTCCCAAAGCTTCGGTTCCGCCGGTAATAGACTGAAGAGTATAGTTGACCAGGTTGGGAGATATCCCCAACATTTTACTAATCGCTTTGTAGGCTGCATCTACCGGACCTACGCCAGTAGCAACTCCTTCCAGTATTTCTCCATCTTCTTTAACCAATCTCACGGTAGCCGTGGGTAGAATATTATTGCCTGAACAAACGTGCACAAAACCCAGGCGGTAAATTTCTTCCGGTCTGGATACTTCTTCCGAAACAATGGTTTTTAAGTCTGTTTCTGTGATTTCTTTTTTCTGGTCAGCCAATTGTTTAAAGCGTTGGAAAGCCTGATTAACTTCTTCTTCTGAGAGCTGATACCCTAATTCTTCCAGTTTTTTAGTAAAGGCATGGCGTCCAGAGTGTTTACCCAATACTAAAACCCTTTCTTCTCTTCCAATGAGCTGAGCATCCATGATTTCGTAAGTTAACTTATCTTTGAGTACTCCATCTTGGTGAATACCCGATTCGTGGGCGAAAGCATTTTGTCCTACTATGGCTTTATTAGGTTGGACCAACATTCCGGTTAGTCGGCTTACCAGGCGGCTGGTACGATATATTTCCTGAAAGTTGAGGGAAGTTTGAGCTTGAATGCGATCCTGGCGAACATATAAAGTCATAGCTACTTCC
>JASGLU010000003.1 GCA_030156825.1 Candidatus Atribacteria bacterium
ATAACCCCCAAAAAACAAAACAAAGACAAAAAGATAGAGACTAACTGAGGAAGAAAGACACTTCCTCAGTAATAGGGGGTAAACCCCCTATAACCCCGAAAGGCAAAAAACATAAAAAAACAAATACAAACAATAACGGATGAAGTGGATGCCTGATTAAGAATTTCAGACATGACAAATGAAAACAACCGGAGAGCCCCTCCTTTATGGCTCCCCAGGAAACAAAGAAAAGACCGGCTCTACCGAATCAGGTAATTGATAGTTTGTTTTGCCGCCTCAGAAAAGTTGGGTTGCTGAATAATTTCGGCCGAGACAAAACCCTGATAGTTTATATCCTGCAAAGCCCGAAAGATAGAGGTAAAATCGGTGTGACCCCAGCCCGGCGCCCAACGGTTACTATCGGCAACATGAAAATGCCAGATGTACTTTCCGGCCCCAAATATGCTCTGGTAGAAGTCAACTTCTTCTATGTTCATATGAAAACTGTCGGCTAAAATCCCCAAATTATCATCTTGTAAAGAAGAGATAAACTCCGAAGTTTCCTCTATAGTATTTAGAAAATTAATTTCGTATCTATTCAAAGGCTCGATCACCAGCTTGATTCCTTTTTCTTTGGCAAAGTGGCTGCATTCCAAAAGGCTTTCCTTAAAGTATGCCAGGGCTTCCCCTCTTTTCTCTTCTTCCAGTGGCAGGTTACCTCGGATAAGCCCTATAATTACCAAACTTCTCCACTGAGAAGCAAAATCAACATGGCTTTTCAAGCGCTCTATCGTCTTTTTTCTTACACCTGCTTCCAGACTGCTCAGGCTTAAGCCCTCTTCTATAAAAGCCTGGCCAGTCCCGATAGCAGGAACAGTTAACCCAGAATCATCTATCGCCGGTTTTACCTCTCCCATCTCTATCTCATTCGGGTTGCGGACCGCTAACTCTATCCCTTGATAACCCAGCTTTTTCAACTCAGAAACAATAGCGGTAAAAGACTCGCCAAAGGCAATGGCTCCAAATTTTGTTTTCTGTAAAGAAACGGCAAAGCTCAGTTTCATGGTTTTCCTCCTTTATATTTTTGTTTTATCAATTCGGGCACAACTTTTTCGAATGACCAGTTTGGGCGGGAAAACTATTTGCTGCCGAATGTCTCTCTTGTCCGGGTTCAAAATCTTATCCATAATAATTCTTCCGCTTAAAGCCCCCACTTCGGCAATAGATTGAGAAATAGTGGTAAGCTGAATTAACCCCAATGAACTAAGAGGAATATCATCAAACCCGATAACCGAGAGCTCTTCTGGCACTTTAACTCCTTGTTCATTGCAAGCTTCAAACACCCCAATAGCCATAGCATCGTTAGCGGAAAAAACAGCAGTAGGCCGGTATTCTCCCGCTCGGAGCATTCTCATTCCTTCCTGGTAGCCGTTTTCCATCCTGAATTCGCCACAATAGATGTACTCCTCCTTTGCTTCTATCCCTGCTTCCGCTAAGGCTTTTTTATAACCTTCCAGACGCTCTAAGTTAGAAGAGGTAGGCCAATGACCTCCCAGGTATGCAATCTTAGTATGGCCTAAAGAAAGAAGATACTTAGTAGCCAAATATCCTCCCAATACACTATCCACTATTACATAATCATATTGTTCCCGGTTTTCTGGTAGACGCGAGACAAAAACCATAGGAGTCTGATTTTGAGCCAAGCTCTGAATTGCCTGATCGTTCATCCGAGTGGCCCCCAGAATTATGCCGTCTACCTTTTTCCCCATAAGCGACCTGACATATAGCTCTTCCTCTTCTTCTCTTCCATTGGTGTTGCAAAGAAAAATATGGTATTGGTAACTCCGACATACCTCCTCAATGTTTCTCACCATCACTGCATAAAAGGGATTAGTGATATCGGAGATTACCACCCCCACTATTCCGGTTCTTCGAGTAGTGAGACTCTGGGCTAACGGATTGGGGTGGTAATTTCTCTGTTGAATCACTTTTAATACTCTTTCCCTGGTTCTCTTGGCCACCTTTTCCGGATTATTTAACACTCGAGAAACAGTGGCTTTCGAAACCCCAGCCTCTCGCGCTATATCGTTTATAGTAATTCCTTTATCCATTTTTCTCTCTTCCTTCTTGAAACCGATTTCTAATGTTTTACTAAATTATTTTATGATAAATCATCGAGTTTAGCAAGTAAAGTTGACGGAAAAAGTCTGTTTTAAGCTAAAATTATTCATTAAAATTTCCTGAAAATTTTGATCATCTCTGTCTTGACAAACCAACAAAACTAATTTATCCTAAAACCAGTTTCATAAATTGTCTAATTAAAGGAGGATAACTTATGAAATTGGTAAAATTAATCTTAATTCAAGAATAAATTTTCGTTTTATCAAAAATTTAGGAGGTGCAGCATAAAACAAGGTGTGTGGTGTTTTGCTTAGTGTTCTGATCATGTTGTTTGGTATCAGTGAAGTAGTTCTTGCAGACTTTTAACTAGAGTGAAAAACAAAAGGAGGCAACAAAATGAAGATTTTAAAAGGTACCTTTACTATTTCGTTAGTGGTATTACTGTTTATGTCTTTTGCAATTACAGCGTTTGGCCAAGAACTGGAGATTATCCCCATAGGAGAAAAATTTTACTTTAAAAATACCCACTCTCATAACGATTATTACAGAGCTCGTCCACTATTAGATGCTATCGACAATGGGATGGGTAGTATTGAAGCTGACGTTTATTATATAGAACTCTCCATCACCGATGATGAGGGAAATTCCAGAGTTATGAAAGAATTGTATGTAGCACATGATTGGGATGAAATTACAGGAGATTCCGATTATAAAACGAAAGGAACCCTCCAAAGCCTGTATTTAGATCCTCTCTATAAGATTTACCTCTCAAATGGAGGAAAGATTTATAATACACCCGAAGAAACTCTCTTGCTCCATGTAGATTTTAAAACCGATACCGATAAAACCTGGAATCTTCTCCAAAGCATTCTAAAAAACTACCCTGGGCTTTTTACAATTTACGAGCGAGACACTAAAAAAGTGACTCAAGGCCCGGTGACAGTATTCACCAATGCGGAACCCGAAAATATTCCAGATGAATGGTCAATTTTCTACTCAACCGCAGACGGAAGATTTGGAAACATTTACGACCCCGAGGTTTGGGAATCTGATGCCTACCTCGACTTCAAGCATAGAATGCCAATCATTAGTAGCAATCTTATAGCGTATAACGATATTACTCAATTTTTCGATTTTTTAGTGTCGAAAGAAGGTATTGTAGAAGAATACGCCGACGATTATCCAAATTTATCTATAGATACCCTATATGACGCTTTGCAAGATGATGAGTGGGCTTTAGCTAATCGATTAATAGAAGATGGAAAAATTAAGGTTTCTGATTATCTGATTTCCCAGATGAAAAAGGCAGATCTTCTTGGTAAAGAATATGGCCACCTCATGCGTTTCTGGGCTTCTCCTGATTACCAATGGTTTTGGGATATTCAAAGCTCTTTAACAAATGTTATGATAAACACAAATAGACCGGAAACACTAAGAAAATATCTTATGCACAAAGCTTACATTGCACAACATACCCCATAATTAGCTAAAAGAGGGACGGGAGTGGAACTCCGTCCCTCTTTTAGCTGGTAACCAGACCTTCATTTATACTATAGATAATTTTTGTAATAACTGTTTATATAAGCTAATACATCTTCCCTAGCGCCTTTAAACGGTCCTGATGTTTCCATCTTGAGCGATGTTAAAGCAGCAGCATAATATAGAGCTTCATCAGGTTCTCTATGGATCCTTTCGGATATATAGGCGCCGAAACAAGTGTCACCTCTACCGGTTCTCCCTGATAAGTTTCGCGGCTTAAACGGAGCCTTATAATATTGATGACCATCGTAAACTAATACCTCGGTATTGTATGTTATCATTACTTCTTTTGGCCCCCAGGTGCAGAGCAGCTCGGCGGCTTTTTCCCTATTTTCTATGCCAGTCATTATTCTAGATTCATTTGCATCAGTTTTCAAAAAATTAATATATGGCAAATACTCATATTTTTTATCCCAATCTTCATAAAACATATGCCCATTGTTGCTTTTGCGCAATAAACCCTGGGCATCTACCGCTACTTCCCCCTTCTTTGAAAGACTTTTTGTTAAATCATATTCAAAGTCTCCCTGAATTAATCCTGCCAGATAGTATATATTAGCGTCTACATTGGGTGGTATTTCCTCCATCCTAAACGGATCAGCTACACTTAAAACAGTAGATACTCTACTTTCCCTGTCTTCAGTCAAATACTCATTTCTAATAGATGTAGTTTTGCCTGATTTTATATGATAAATATCCTCTTTAGGAATGTTGAATAAACTAGCTATTTTCTCGTCATCCTCAGACGATTTTGTTAATATTCCTATTTTATTCTGCCCAGTTGCAGCTGCGCAAGCAGCATACAACACGGCCCCACCATATATCCTTTCAGTTTGATCATGATAAATGTTCTCGTCCCAAGATATGTGACCGATAATAAAGATATCGTATTTTTTAACGTTCACTTTCTCTTCCTCCATATTACTGGTTTAAAAGCAACATGGTTTACATAGTCACTATAAGCCATCTTCATAATTTTTTTGTATTTCCAGCATCATTTTTTTCTTCTTCGAAACCGCTTTCTAATTGTGAAGTTATTTTACAACAATCTGTAGAGCTTAGCAAATAATCTGAGAAAAAAAGATTGTTTTAGATTAAACTTGTCTGTTAGAGCCATCTGTCAAATTCGGCACTTTGCTCTTGACAAACGATTAAAATTACTTTACTATAAAACCAGTTTCATAAATTGTCTAATTAAAGGAGGAATTGTTATGAAAGCCGTAAGATTACATGCTCAATGGAGTCCCAAGCCAGATTTCAAACTCGGTCCCAAAGATATAGAAGGAAAGGTTACCTGGTTAGGGAGCAAGGTGTGGCGGTATCCAGAAGTAAAATTTGAAGACATTCCTAAGCCAGAAATCAAAAGACCAACCGAGGTTGTTATCAAAGTACGAGCTTGCGGGATATGCGGTAGTGATGTCCACATGGCACAAGCTGATGAAAATGGTTACATCTTCTACCCCGGTCTCACCGGCTTTCCAGCGGTTTTAGGTCACGAATTCTCAGGTGAAGTAGTAGAAGCCGGGCCAGAGGCCATAAACCGCAGAAATAACCAACCATTTGAAATAGGAGAACCGGTAACTGCCGAAGAAATGCTCTGGTGTGGTTACTGCCGGCACTGCGCTGATGGTTTTCCCAACCACTGTGAAAACCTGCATGAGATAGGCTTTGACGTTGATGGAGCGTTTGCCGAGTATATCGTAGTTGATGCTAAATATCTCTGGAGCTTGAAGGAATTAGAGAAAAACTATGCCGGGGAAAAGCTCTTTTTAGCCGGAAGCATAGTAGAGCCAACCTCTGTCGCTTACAATGCAGTGATTGAACGAGGAGGAGGGGTCAGGCCGGGAGATAGCGTAGTAATTTTCGGAGGAGGACCTATTGGTTTAGGCGCCTGTGCTGTCTTGAAAAGAGGCGGTGCCCAGGTTATTCTCTCTGAACCTTCAGAAGTCAGAAGAAAGATGGCAGAAGAAATGGGAGTTGACTTTACCATCAATCCTCAAAAAGAGAATGTAGCCGAAGCTATTCTCGAGTACACCAAAGGGATGGGAGCAAAAATCTACCTGGAGGCTACCGGTGTGCCCCAAATAATCTGGAAAGATTTGGAAGAAACTATCTGGAGTGCTCGCGGTATCAATTCCACCGTGGTGGTGGTAGCCCGAGCTGATGTGGAGATCCCCTTAACCGCTGAAGTTTTTCAAGTTAAACGAGCACAGATTGTAGGCTCACAAGGACACTCAGGACACGGTAACTTCCCCCATGTTATTTCCCTTATGGCTGCCGGCATGGATATGACCAAAGCAATCTCCAAAACCGTTACCTTGGAAGAAATACCTCAATACATAAAACGCTTACAAACTGATAAAGACTTAATAAAAGTTACCGCAATAAACCAATAGGGGAAGAGAGAATAAAGAGAGGAGGTGAGGACACGTAGATAAAATTTAGTTAATAGTCTTCAAGAAAGTCTATGGGTAGGTTGCCTGAGAAAGAAAATTATCTCAAAGAAATTAAAAAGAGGTTGAAAATAAATTGAAGCAGTTTTTGAAAGAAGGGAAGGAAAACTATTTATCCCAAGGCAACAGGTGGTAAGAGTGACGAAAATAGCTTTGTTAAGAACAATAATTTGGTTTATGGGAGGATAAAATGATTAGTTTAGCAAAAAAAACGTTTTTGCTGTTTACCGTGGTGTTAGTGTTGATATCACTTTTTATGGCAGCAAGTGTTTATGCGTCCGAATCTCTAATTGTATATAGTCCACTTCACGAAGAAGAAATCGCTCGCATTCTTGATAAGTTTTCTCAAGAAACTGGAATTAAGACAGAATTTATCCGTTTAAGTGCAGGAGCTGTTGCCGCAAGACTAATAGCAGAGAAAGACCGTCCAATGGCAGATGTTTTTTTTGGTGGTTCTGCAGAGAGCCATGAATCGTTAATAGGCGAAGGGATACTTAGGCCCTACCAATCTCCTGTTCTTCAGGATATAGATCCTAGTTTCTATCACCCTGAATACTACTGGAGTGGTTTCTATGTTGGTGCCATTGGTTTTGCAATTAATAATAATAGATTTAAACAAAAATACCCTGATAAAGAATATCCAGCTACATGGGAAGATCTTTTAGACCCCAATTATAAAGGAGAAATCTCGATGGCTTCACCAGCTGCTTCAGGTACCGCCTACACTATCGTAGCAACTCAGTTTTTCCGCCTGGGTGAAGAAAAAGCTTGGGAATATTTAGAAGAACTCGACAAAAACATTGCTTTTTATACCTCTGCGGGAGCGGCTCCGGCACAACATGCTGCTATAGGAGAATGTATAATTGGCATTGCTTTTGGGCACGATGTTATGAAGCTTATACAAAGCGGTTACGACCTCAACCTTGTCTATCCTAAAGATACTGGTTGGGAAGTTGGCGCTGTTTCGATTGTAAAAGATGGACCCAATCCAGAAGCGGCGGAAAAGTTTGTTGATTGGATATTGAGTGTAGATGGTCAACAACTCCATTCAGACATAAGCCTACGCGTAGCAACACACCCAGAAGTCGTATTACCGGAAGGATCAACACCTATATCTGATTTACAGCTCGTAGATTATGACTATGGATGGGCTGGCCAGAATAGAGAACGCATTGTTGAAGAGTGGAACAATCGTTTCCTTGATTAAAAGACCTGATTCAGGGGAGGGTTTCTCCTCCCCCCCCTTTGTTACATAAGATAAAACCAAATAACGGAGGCGAACATAATGTCGTTTGAGTTACAATACGAAGAAGGAACACAGCGTCCTTCGCGATTCAGCCTTAGAAAATTTTTGCAAGATCCTGCTTTTTTTTTCGCTATTGCGGTTATTGGCATATTATTATTCTTACTAATTGTTTACCCTCTCCTAAGCGTAGTAACTTATCCAACTTTAGAAACCTGGAGGAAGTTTCTTACACAAGCACGTTATATAAAGGTTCTTGGGAATAGCGTTCTTCTTGCAATTTTAACAACCTTTAGTTCAACACTTGTTGGATTTTGTTTCGCCTATGCCTTAACTAGAGAAGATTTTCCTTTCAAAGGCTTTTTTAGAACAATAAGCATTCTTCCGCTAATATCTCCACCTTTTGTTACGGGATTAGCTTTAATTTTACTTTTTGGACGCCAAGGGTTAATCACTCACGCTTTATTAGGTTTAGATGTTTCTGTTTATGGTCTATTTGGATTATGGTTTGCTCAAACCATAGCATACTACCCGGTCGCAGCCTTAACGCTTTCGGGAGTGTTAAAAAGCATAAACCCAACTTTGGAATATGCGGCAAGAGACTTAGGACAAAGTGAATGGGGAATATTTAAAACCATTACCCTGCCATTAATTACTCCCGGAATAGCCAGCGCAGCTCTCTTGGTATCCATGTACGCCTTGAGTGATTTTGGTAACCCAATGGTTATCGGAGGGCCTTTCAGGGTTTTGGCAACAGAAGCTTATATGCAGGTTACCGGAATGTATAATCTACCAATGGCTGCTGTAGTCAGCTTTTTTCTTTTAATTCCTAGCCTGTGTGTTTTTCTTCTACAAAGATACTGGGTCGGTCGCAAACAATATGAAACAGTGACTGGCAAAGGAGGCACACTCGAACCTCCCCCTACTCCAGCGATTGTAAAATATAGCTTATTAATTATTCTTCTTATTGTATCATTGTTAACTCTTGCAATTTTCGCAGTGGTTGTTTACGGAGCTTTCACCAAGACATGGGGAGTTGATTGGAGTTTTACACTTGCCAATTTTAGTTATACATTACTATCAAAAACAAGAGATATTTGGAACTCACTTTCTTTCGCGCTTTTAGCCGCGTTAGGAACCGCACTATTCGCCACTTTTGCCTCTTACATAATTTATCGTAAGAGATTTTTTGGTAGAAAAGTGCTTGATTTAATTGCCGTATTACCAGGCGCTCTACCTGGCACTATGGTTGGTATTGCCTACATATTGGCCTTTAATCAGAAACCTTTATTATTAACAGGCACGGCAACAATAGTAATTCTGAGCATGATTGTAAGAAATATACCATTTGGCTATAGAAACAGTTTGTCGGTATTACATCAAATAGATGAGTCAATAGAAGAAAGTGCAGCAGACTTAGGAGCAAATACTCTACGGACGTTTAAAGATATCATGCTTCCCTTACTTAAATCAGCTTTTTCAACAACTATAGTTTATGTATTTATTAAATCGGTAAACACTGTTTCTGCAGCAATATTTCTGGTTTCACCAAAAACAAACATTGCTACAACTTCGATCTTAGGATTATCAGAACATGGCTATTGGGGACAAGCAGCAGCAATGGCAACAATTCTTATCGGAATAACACTTCTAACAACGTTAGTATTTGAAGCAATCGGTGGAAAAGAAAAGAAATTATTCGATTTTTAAGGGAGGATTGAAACCATATGAACATTATTAGTAAAGAATTAAAGGAAGAAAATATCAAGACCAAGAATATTGATGATGGAAATGATAAAGTTCATGTTGAATTGGTTGGTCTAAGCAAAAAATATGGAGAACATTATGCGGTAAAAAACCTAAATCTCAAAATTAAAAAGGGAAGTTTTACATGTCTTTTAGGGCCTTCTGGTTGTGGAAAAACCACTACCCTGAGAATGATTTCTGGTTTTGTAAATCCTACCGAGGGAGACGTTATTATTTCTGGCGTTTCTCAAAAAGATATCCCACCTCACAAGAGAAGTACTTCAATGGTGTTTCAGGAGTATGCACTTTTCCCTCATATGACAGTTAGGGACAATATATCTTACGGGCTCAAGCTAAAAAGAATATCTGAAATGGAGCTGAAAAAAAGGGTAGATTACATATTGGAATTTATGAATCTTACTTCTATGGCAGATAGATTCCCTAAATTTTTATCCGGAGGTCAACAGCAGCGGGTCGCACTCGCTCGTTCTTTAGTTATGGAACCAGAGGTTCTTTTAATGGATGAACCCTTATCAAATCTAGATGCGAAATTGAGGGTAAAACTCCGTTCTGAGTTGAAAGAAATACAACAAAGATTGGGCATAACCACTATTTATGTAACCCACGACCAGGAAGAAGCTTTATCAATTTCTGACTATATAGCTATCTTAGATGAAGGTATCCTGCAACAATTTGATTCACCATGGGAGCTTTACTTTAACCCTAAAAACAAGTTTGTAGCTGATTTTGTTGGTTTAAACAATTTCATTCCCGTTAAGGTTGAAAAAGTTGAAAAAAATTATATAGCTGTAAAAGTAGCCGATAAAACCTTAAAGGTAGAAAATAGATATTTAGTGTCAAACATAAAAGAAAATATGATTTTAAGTATTAGACCGGAAAGTATAAAACTTAACCCTCCGGAAGAAACAGACAACCTAATCAAGGGAAGGGTAAAAGTACATAACTTTTTAGGTTCTGTTGTAAGATACTGGGTAGACATCGGAGCTGGAAGTCAAGATATAATTGTTGATGACCATGATCCTTATAGGAAATCAATATTATCGGGGGAGGTAAATCTTAAATTTGAATCTTTCGGAATCAAGCTTTTTGATTAATAAAGATGCTCAAATTAAATATAGGAGTTAGTGGGCAAATGAATAATGTATCGGTTTATGATATTGCCTTTATAGGCCATTATACAAAAGATATAATTATTTCCCCATCGGGGAAAAGAATTGTAGACGGTGGTGCGTTTAATTATGGTTCTCATGTTGCCATTCGCATGGGATTAAGGGTGGCTACGATCACAAGTCTTGCCCCGGGAGATTCTCGGGTTATAGACAAACTTGAGGATCTAGGGGTAGAAGTGTTTTTAATCCCTTCGAAGCGTTCAACCTGTTTAACCATAGAGTATCCAACAAATAACGTTGATGAGCGAATTTTGTTAATCACAAGCTTTGCTGAGCCATTTTCTCCTTCAGATGTAAAAGATATTTCAGCAAAGGCCTTTGTTATTGGAACTTCTGTTCGTGACGAAGTTTCACCAAAGGTTATAGAGGAAATCCGAAAAAAAGATACATTTATCTCAGCAGATGTGCAGGGTTTTATGCGGGTAAACCGTGGCGGCAGGTTAGTTTATGAAAAGTGGCCTGAAAAGGAATATATATTGGCACATATTGATGTGCTTAAAGCAGATGCCATTGAAGCTGAAGCACTTACGGGAGAAAAAGATATAAAAATTGCTGCAAAAAAATTATCTGCACTAGGCCCCGATGAAATTTTGATTACTCATAAAAATGGAGTTTTACTATATGTTAACAACAACTATTACGAAGCTAAATTTTATCCGGAAAAATTGGTTGGTAGAAGCGGACGGGGAGATACTTGTATCGCAGCTTATATGGCACAAAGATTAACGGTATCTCCACCCGAGGCTCTTCTTTGGGCTGCAGCAGTAACAAGTTTGAAGATGGAAAACGAAGGACCTTTCCAAAAGAGTTTATCAGAAGTAGAAGAATTGCTTAAAAATAAATATTATCCAACGGATCGGCTTAAAGAAGAAACGTGACTTTGATAGTTATAAATGGGAAAGGAGAAGCTACTATGAAACTGGGGTTTAATGGAGCTACTACTATGAAAGCCAGCTTACTGGAAGACGCTATAGCTAGCAGTAAAGCCGGTTTTGATTATTTAGAATTAAGAGACAATAAACTGGAAGATTTGCTAAAAACTATGAACCTAGAAGAAATTAATCACTCTTTTCAAGAGCTCCACATCCAACCAATAGCTATGAATTCTCTGGAAAGAGCAACTCTGCAAGATGCTACTGGTTTTAAAGAGATAATAAAAAGGGCTGATGTCCTCTGCCGGTACTCTTCTGCCCTTCGCTGCCCCATATTAATTGCCGTACCAAGTTTCTTAGAAAATTTGTCGCCTACTAAAAAAGAAATTAAAGAAAATGCCCAGATGGTACTCAAAAAATTGGAAGAGCTATCTCGTCCCTACGAAGTAAAAATTGCTTTTGAGTTCTTGGGATTTGCCGACGCCTCAGTAAATACTCTCTCCTTCTGTAATGAAATAGTAGAAGAACTGAATAACGACCGGATAGGAATGATAATAGATACCTTCCATTTTTACTTAAGCGATGAGCCGCTATCAGTAATAGAAGAGGTGAATCCTGAAAAAATCTTTTTAGTACATATTACCGATGCCGAAGATTTACCTAAAGCTCAGCTAAAAGATGCTAATCGAGAGGTGCCAGGAAATGGGGTAATACCTCTTAAAGATATCACCCAAAAATTAAAGGACATAGGGTATAAAGGAGCGTATTCCATCGAGCTTTTTAATCCCATTTATTGGGACTGGGAACCGGAGCGAGTAACCAAGCTCTGTTATCAGAGAATGAAAGAATTGCTGGACTAATTAATTAGCCGCTCCTGGTTAAAACTAATAAATACCAGATTCACCCCATGTGGCCGAAGTTTTACTCGGCCACATGGATGGGCTTGTAATGCCGAAAACGGTTTTTTCCCAGGTCCGGGGCATTCGTTACTCAAAATCAAATTTCTTGACTTAGCTCCCCTTGGAAATTACGTCCCCAAAACAGGGAGGCAGGGACTATAGCTATCTTTTTCTCTACCTCCCTGTTAAAAAACAGGTAAACCAAGTTAGTTTGACTTTATGACGACTCCAAATTCAAACTGCCCTAATGGCTACCCTACAAGCTATTTATCTGCCCGATATAAGGCAGCTCGTAAACTGATTTCCAGCCTTCACTCATTGGTTCTCTTAAAAAAGGTTCCATTTCCTTGGGATCGCGCAAGGTAATTTTCTCTACTGGTGGTAATTTACCAGCCGGATAGGCTTCCAAAATTTCGTCATGTACTAAAGTTAAGTATTTTAAAATAGCGGCAACCGGACGCTTACCTTTTTGCGCGGTGGCTCGAGTAGGATGTCCCACTACTCCTTCCGGAACCGCTGCTCGTTCAATTGCAGCGTGACCCTCTCCCTGCTGCCACATCTGTGGACGGCGGTAAGGATCAACCGAGGTATCAAAGTGGCCTCCAGGCAGCAAAGGTTCGCCTTCAGCGTCAACCGCGTACTTCATATTCAGCATCTCCGGGAATAAGAGAAGAGAAACCGACGCTTCTGACTCATCAGCGTGGACAAAATCGGTAGTCAGGCTATCTTCCCGGTCAATGGGAGTAAAGAATTCCCTTACCGCCCGATGCCAGTCAAGCACCCTTATAATTGCCGGCAATTGATAACGTTTGAAAAACTCTTGCAGACCCGATTCCAACATCCACAGTTGCCCATGGTTATTAATCCAAATTTGCTTTCGGAAACCATCATTCCAAAGACCCAACATAACGTTGATTACCGTTTCTCGAACCACGTCTTCAGGCATAATAATAGTCCCGGCCATTCCAAAGTGATGATAGGGATGCCCGCCGTAGTTGAGAGGAGGTAAAGCCAAGTTGACCGGCGCTCCCCTTTTTGCAGTATAGCGCCGAACTCCTTCGCAAATCTGGGTTACCATAAAGGTGTCTAAACCACTGTTGGCATAATCACCATGGCATTCAGTACAGCCAACTGGAACAAAAACAATATCGTTTTTCCGGCGATTTTCAATAACATGCCGACGGGGGGTATTCTGGATATAGCTACCCGCTTTCCCCAGCTCCGAAGGTGAAGGAATCTCATATTCCTGGAGAATCTCTTCAATCTTGCTCATCGGAGCATCAAATATTTCCTTTTTTAACCGGCCTACTTGGGTGTTCTCAAATACTATTTGAGGATAATCTGTAGTAAGCCAACGGTCATCTTTTTTATTAACCATCTTATTCATCTCCTCATATTTAATATTTTGTCTTATTTCAAATCAATTTATTTGTAATTTTACAAAACTTCCTTTACTCAGTGACTCTTTGGCCGCATACCCCATCTCAACCGCAATTTTACCGTCTCGTCCCCCTACTGAGGGTTTCCGATTCTCCAAGATACAATTGATAAATTCTTCCATTTCCGCTAAATATGCTTCTTTGTACCTTTCAACGAAGAAAAAGAGGGGTTTATCGGTTTTAATATCTTCCGCACCTTTAACGGTTACTTCGGTTTGCCTCGGATTGCCTACCATTACACAACCCTCCGAGCCAAAAACTTCTATCCGCTGGTCATAGCCATACACTGCCTTTCGGCTATTGTCGATCGTCCCCCAAGCACCTTCTTCGTATTTTAAAGTGACTATTGCTGTGTCAATATCTCCTGCTTCTCCAATTGTCGGGTCCACCAAACAACTGCCCACCGCCATCAGCTCCACCACTTCTTGATCTAACAGATAGCGAGCCATATCAAAATCATGGATGGTCATATCTAAAAATATTCCCCCGGAAACTTTAACATAACCGATAGGAGGCGGTTCCGGGTCTCGACTGGTTATACGCACCAAATGAGGTGTGCCAATTGTCCCCTTCCTAACCAGATCCTTCGCTTTTTTAAAGCTGGGGTCAAACCGACGATTGAACCCTACCTGTAATTTTACCCCGGCTTTTTCAACCGCAGCCAAAGCTTGGTAAATTTTATCAAGCTCTAAAGCAATGGGTTTTTCACAAAAGATATGTTTGCCACTTTGTGCGGCCTCAGAGATTATCTGGGCGTGGGTATCAGTAGAAGAACAGATTACTACCGCATCAATTTCCTCATTTTCCAGCAAGGCTCGATAATCTTTCTCGACCACCGGAATCTCTAACTGAGAAGCCACTTCATGGGCACTTTTTTCCAAGATATCTGACACGCCTAACACTTTTGCCCCCGAAATTTGATACTTTAAATTTCGGGCATGCAGTCGCCCAATCCTGCCAGTACCAATTATACCCAGGTTAACCGTCTCCACTCTTTCAATCACCCCTTTTACCTTTTTCTATCCCCTTTAGGTTTCGCTACATCTCTCAATTCAACTCCTAAGGTTAGAAAATGGAGGTGAAGATTACCCAAAGGTGATAATTCCTAACTCAACTTTTTCAAAATTAAACCTATCATCAAAACCGGTTTCAGAGTAAATTAGTTTTATCCTTTTGTCAAGAGCAAATTATGAATACTATTAGAAAAATTTTAATTCAATTCACATTATAAATCGCAGAAATTAACCCTTATCAGGTCGTTTTCTAAGATTTTTACTTTTAGAAAAAGATAATAGAGCTACTTGTCAAACCTTATAAACTATTCTATAATTAGAAAGCGGTTTCAAAAAAGGGGGGCGATAGCTTCGTCAGATCACCTTAAAAACAAATTAGCAATATTGCAAAATCATATCCAATTAGAAAAGTGTTCTAACAGAACCAGCTTTCAAAGAAAAATTTTCCTCCAAAACGGGGCTTACGACTGTTCTCCTGCCATTTGAAAAGTATAAATCTTTATTTAGTCAAAGGGGGTGAGATAACAAAAAAATAAACCGTAAAGCTGCAAATAACCACGATTGGCACAAGGTGAAAAGAGTTGGAAGTGACTAATTTTCAAATTACTTGATTGGAGGATTAAAAAATGAAAGCTGGAAAAAAATTGCTTTTAGTTTTAACCGTAGTTTTACTATCCACTCTTCTTCTGGGAGTTGGTCTGAATGTTGCCTTAGCCCAAGAAGAAGAAAAAGTTAATATCTGGGTAGTAGTCCATGGAGGGATAGCCGATCCTTTTTGGAAACGAGTAGAAAAGGGAGTAATGGATGCGGCCAGTAACCATCCCGACCTGGAAGTCACCTACACCGGCCCCTCGGTTTACAATTTCACCGAGTTTATGGCCGATATTGAAGCTGCTATTGCCAGCGAACCAGATGCTTTAGTGTGTACTTTAACCGAACCCGATGCGATGGATGAAGTATTACGGACCGCCATTGCCGATGGATTGCCAGTAGTGGCCATCAATGCTCCTGACCTGCGAGAGCCGCCAGAAAGCCGGATACCGGTTCTAACCTATGTGGGAGAAGACTCTTATTACATAGGAGTAGCAGCCGCTGAAGAAACCTTAAAGCGGTTCACCCCTAAGCGAGCAGTATTTGCCAACCACCATCCAGGAGCCAAAAATATCGAAATGAGAAGCCGAGGGTTCATTGAAACTATGGAGAAAAACGGTGTTCCGGCCGAATCACTCGATATTACAGCCGATGCCGTTCAGGGAGCTGAAGTTACCCTGGCTTATCTCACTGCCAATCCTGATACCGAGGTTATTTTCAGCACCAATACTCTCCGAACGGAAGCCATTGTAACCCGACTTTTAGATGAGGGAATAGATGTAGGAAATGAAGTAAAAATTGCCTCCATGGATATTTCTGACAAAGTGCTCGAGTATATCCAGGAAGGAAAAGTGATGTTTACCCTTGACCAACAACAATACTTGCAGGGTTATTTAGGAGTGGAATTTGCTTATCTCAATGCTAAATATGGGTTCACTCCTCCTCCAGCACCAGTTTCTACCGGACCAGCGGTTATCACCGCCGAGGATATCCCCAACTTACTGGAAGGGGTAGAAAAAGGTTATCGGTAAGAATCCTAAGTGGCGGGGTAGATAACACCCCGCCACTCTAACTTAGGAGGTAAATTCAATGTTGACCATGAAAACTCAAGAGACAACATCTGCTGAGGAAGCTGCCCTCTCGAAGTGGAACTTAAGAGACCTGCGGAAAATCCCGGAATTTGGGGCACTGGTAGCCTTTTTAGCCCTTTTCATATTTTTTGCCATCTTTGCCCCTCGCTTTTTTTCTCTTCGAAATATTACTTCCCTGCTCACTATCACAGCCGAGTTGGGAATTATGACTGTCGGCATATCTTTCCTGATGGTTAGTGGGGAAATTGACCTTTCTGTCAGCGGTGTGTACGCTATGGCCGGCTTCATTTTTGTTACCCTGGCCAATATTTTCACTTTTCCCCTGGGTTCTCTCGTAGCCCTGGTTGTTGCCCTACTCATTTCCATTTCCATCGGTTTTATCAACAGCCGAGTGGTTTTAAGAGGAGGCATCCCCTCCTTCATCGCCACCTTGGGAATGATGATGTTTCTCCGGGGGATACTTCTGGGAATCACCGGTGGGCGTTCTATTTCCTACGCTGGCGATAGTTTGGTTCCCAGCTTATTAACCGGAATCATGGCTTACAGATTTAGACCATCCCATTTCTGGTTTATTGCTCTCGTAGTCATTTTTTCCTTTATTCTTAACCGGACCGTGTTTGGTAACCGGGTATTTGCTACCGGGGGAAAGAGGCAAGCCGCCTATACTATGGGAGTCAACGTAAACCGGGTAAAGACCGCTTGCTTCATGATTTCAGCTGCTCTGGCCGGTTTATCAGGTGCGATTGCCATCAGCCGGTTTAACCTGGCTAACGTATCTTTTGGCCAGGGGATGGAGTTGGAAGCAATTGCCGCAGCAGTAATCGGCGGCACCCTGATGACCGGGGGCTACGGTTCAATCATAGGGGCAGCTTTTGGAGCAGGTATCATGGGCATGGTGCGAACCGGCCTGGTCATGACAGGCGTCCCCAGCTACTGGTACAATGCCTTTGTGGGGGTAATTTTAGTGATAGCCGCTATAGTAAACTTAAAGTTGAGAAGTGCTGTCCTGGGAGAGTAAGGAGGTGGAAAGATGAATCAAAAACAAGCGTTGGTAAAAATGGAAAACATTCAAAAGAGATTTGGCAAAGTCAGGGCCCTAAAAGGAGTGGATTTTGAGGTTTACGAGCAGGAAGTAGTGGGCCTCTTGGGAGATAACGGAGCGGGGAAATCGACTTTAATTAAGATTCTCTCTGGTGTTTATCGGCCCGATAAGGGAAACATATATATTCAGGGTAAAAAAGTGGAAATCAATTCTCCCGAAGAAGCTCGGGAGCTGGGGATTGAAACTGTCCACCAAGACCTCTCCTTGATAGAGAAAATGAGTGTGGCTCGCAACTTCTTTTTGGGTAAAGAGCCCACCAAAAAAATAGGCACTCTGGAAGTTCTGGATTTAAGAAAAATGAACCGTGAGTGTATGAGCGGGCTCAAACAGGTAGGAATCGAGCTTCGTTCTCCCACTGAATTTGTTTCCACTCTCTCTGGTGGCCAAAGACAGGCCATTGCTATTGGCAGAGCAGTTTACTTTGGAGCTCAAATTCTTATTCTGGATGAACCTTTGCGTAACCTCTCTATCCGGGAGCAGCGAACCATATTAAATCATATTCAGGAGGCCCGAAAACAAGGGTCCTCAGTCATTTTTATTACTCACAACGTTCACCACGTATGCCCGGTGGCTGACCGGATAGTGCTGTTAGAAAACGGAGAAAAACTGGGGGAGGTGAAAGCGGGAGAACTAACTCCAGAAGAGATTGCCGAGTGCATTGCTAACGGCCAAATGATAGAAAAAGCTAAGTAGATTTTTATTTTGTCCACCTCGTAGACTGTTTTGTGGCAATCTAAAAGCGAGACTACCATGTCACTGGAGCGTTTTGCTCCAGCGTTCTTATTTTATTTCCCTGATGCTGCTTCGCAGCACCAGATGACAATGAAAATAGAATCCTTTCCTTTGGAAGGAAATTTTGGATGCCCGATTACTAATTTCGGGCATGACAGAAAATAGGTATAACGTAGGAGACTGAGGGAATACAACTGAGGAAGGAAAGCACTTCCTCAGTTGTATTCTATAAATTCTTGTTAAAGAGGTGAGATTTTTGTTTGAAGAAACCAAAATCTTAGTAGAACAAGTTGCTCAAAAGGAAGGCATTTCCCTTCGGGTTTATCCCCGTCCAATTGAGTTGCCGGCTTTATCCTCCCTACTTTTCCCGGTAAAGGGAGAAAGGGTCTTTTATTTGGGAGCCTGGTCAGAAAAAGCCGACCATTTTTTACAACATCCCCAATTCTTCCAATTTAAGCCGGATAAGAACAAATACTTTAGCCTTTACCCTTTTGATTTTGCCAACTATCAGCTTTTAAGTCAACATCTCCCCCGGCTTCGGCCGGCTCCGGCTCGAGTGCGTTCCTCGGTGGGGAGCGGTGACCGACTGGGACTGGTTTCAGCTACCCATCTGGAGGTATTCCGAAACTATCCCTTCTTCCCCATCATTGCCCAACAATCTCCTCGAGAACTGGAAAAAACTCACCGCACTTTTGAAGAAGTTCTTCTCAGTGCCGCTTGGGGAGTATTGGAAAGTGGTTTTGAAGGCCAATTCGGGGCCGATGCCGACCATATAAAAGACGAAAATTATCTCAGAGCTGGCATTAAAAGTCACTTTACCATGTTTACTCTGGATGGAAGCGAGGTTATTCGTCCCGAAGGTTTTAGTCTAACTGCCAACCAGCTTAAAGCCGAGTTTGACCGCCTCTCCCCCTCCCAAAAAGAGATATTCAACCGCTACCAAGGGAAGGAACTACACCTTGGGGGAGGAATCACTTTAAACTTTAAGCCGGAGACCCTGTTACCCATCGTAATTGCCCTCTTTGGGGTAATAGAGTGGGTAGAGCAGATGAACTCTATTTTAAACGATGAGCTCTCCGACTTTGACCTCGAGGTCTCTCTGGATGAAACCGAAGTCATCACTTCTCCTGAAGCCCACTTTCTGGTGGCAGAAGAGCTCCATCGTCGGGGAATAGACTTCCAGAGTCTGGCTCCCCGTTTTCCGGGTAAGTTCGAAAAAGGAGTAGACTACCAGGGAGATTTGTCAGAGTTGACTCAAGAGTTGAAAGCCCAGGTAGCAGTACAACAGGAAATAGAGGGATACCGCTTGAGCCTTCACTCTGGGAGCGATAAGTGGACAGTTTACCCCCTCTTTGCTGAGCTTACCGGGGGCTTATTTCACTTGAAGACCTCGGGTACCAACTGGCTGGCAGCCCTTTCGGTTTTAGCAAAGCTCTCTCCTTCCCTTTTCCGACGAGCTTACCAGATAGGGATGGACCACTTAGAAGAAAGCCTGCAGGCCTATTCCATCTCCTTTGACCGGGAGGAACTTCCCTTGGATTTGAGTTCTACTCCCGATGATCGTTTACCCGAGTTGATGGATAAGCGAGCTCCCCGGCAGATGCTTCACATCTCCTATGGGCCTATCCTGGAAGAGATGGGAAAAGAGCTTTACCAATTTTGGTTTGAAGCAGAAAAAGAACACTATCAGAAGGTGGGAGACAACTTAAAGCGCCATCTTGAACTTTTAACCCAAGTTGCACCATAAGTTCCAGAAATCAGCCTGTATCAGGCTTTTGTCTTTTAGCGCCGCAGGCGGTCTACTGGAAATTATCAAGGTAAGCGCTTATCCAGATATTTGGGGAAAAAACATCCCAAAGATCTGGATAAGACTGAGGAAGTGCTCTTTCCTCGGTAGGCTTTTCCTTTTAGTTTTTTGCCTTTTAATCTTACATCGACCGTAGGTTGTTTTCTTACGCCATAGGCGGTTTGTTTTTAACACCGTAGGCGGTTCGAGCAAGTCTATGTTAAAATAACTAAAAATAACAGGAGGAAAAAATGCCTCAAAAATGTGATATAGGGATTATCGGCATGGCGGTAATGGGCCAAAATTTAGCTTTAAACATCGCTCGCAAAGGGTTTTCGGTTGCAGTTTTTAACCGAACTGCAGAAAAAACCAGGCAATTTTTTGAAAATCGGGTTAAAGATGAACCTATCTATCCCGCCTACAGTTTGGAAGAGTTTATCGATCTCCTTCGGTCACCTAAAAAAGTGATGCTCATGGTCAAAGCCGGAAAACCAGTAGAAAGTTTCTTGGAATTGCTCTTCCCCCTGCTTGAAGCGGGAGATTTAATTTTAGACGGGGGGAACTCCCACTTCCAAGACACCGAAAGAAGAATTGCCCAGGCAGAAAAGAAAGGCCTGCTCTATTTAGGGGTGGGGATAAGTGGCGGAGAGGAAGGAGCACTCAACGGTCCTTCTATCATGCCGGGTGGACACCGGGCAGGATATGAATTAGTCGAAGAAATCCTCAAGCAGGCAGCTGCTCAGGCTGATGGTCCTTGTACAACTTACTTAGGACCGGGAGGAGCCGGACATTTCGTCAAAATGGTACACAATGGAATCGAATATGCGATTATGCAAGCTATCGCCGAATGTTACGATTTATTCCGGAAAGCTTACCAGTTAAAAGCTCCCCAAATTGGTCAAATATTTGACCAATGGAATCAGTCACCTAATCTCCAATCCTATCTGCTTGAAATATCGAGTCAGGTGCTGCAGTACCAGGACCAAGAAACAAAGACTCCCCTGGTAGACTTGATTTTAGATCAGGCAGAGCAAAAAGGAACCGGGAAATGGACTTCCCAAACTGCCTTTGACCTGGGAGTGCCTACCCCCACCATCAATCAATCGGTAATTACCAGAACTTTATCTTCTTTTTCAGACCTCCGTCAAAAGACTTCCAATCTCCTAAAACCGGAGGAAAAAGAAGGACCAACTTACCTTGTAGGGGAAGAAGGGGCCCGCTCTCTCTTTTCCCAGGCTCTTTTTCTAACCGAACTGGCTGCTTTCTCTGAAGGGTTCCATTTACTATACCAGGCTTCTTCTGAGCTCAACTACCATCTTTCTCTACCCGATATTGCCCGCATCTGGCAAGGAGGTTGCATCTTACAGGCTCCTCTTTTAAAGAGGATTCAAGCAGCTTTCAAAACTGATAGTTTTCCCCTTCTTTTTGCCACTTCCCAATTTAAACAAGAAGTAAAAGATAACCTGCAGGCTTTGGTGCAAACGGTTACCTTAGGTGCCCAAAACAATACTCCACTTCCCTGTCTGGGAGCTGCTCTTTCTTACTATCAAGCCTGGCAAGCAGAAACCTTACCTACCAACCTTATCCAGGCCCAGAGAGACTATTTTGGCGCCCATACCTACCGCCGAATCGATCGGGAAGGAATTTTTCACACTATATGGAAGGAGGGATAAACATGCTCCTTTTTGAAAAAGGCTCGGCCGATATCAACTTTACCCCGGAAGAAATTGAAGAGAGCTTACAGGAAGCGGCAGAACGGCTCGAACTGGGAGGGAAAAAAGTGCTGGTCATCGTTCCCGATGCCACCCGCACTGCTCCTATGAAAACTATTTTTTCAACTTTGCAGCGATATGTACGGCCTAAAGCACAAAAACTCGATTTTTTAATCGCTCTTGGCACTCATCCCCCCATGAGGGACGAAGAAATTAAAAATCACTTAGGGGTAACCCCTCAGGAAGCAGAAGCTATGGGGATTTCTATCTTCAACCACTCCTGGGATGACCCAAAAACCCTGAGAACTATCGGCACCATATCTCCTCAAGAAATGAAAGAAATATCAAACGGACTATTAGAAGAAGAAATACCGGTGTCGGTTAACCACCGGATTTTTGACTATCAGGAGCTTTTGATTGTAGGACCAGTTTTCCCGCATGAAGTAGTAGGTTTTTCGGGAGGATACAAATATCTCTTCCCCGGAATTTCGGGAGGAGAAATCACCAACCGCTATCACTGGTTAGCCGCTTTAATCACCAATCCTAAAATTATTGGCCACAAATACACTCCCACCCGAGAAGTGCTAAACCGGGCAGCCCGTTTCATTCCTATCCCCATCTCGGCTATTTGTTTTGTTATGCAAGGGGAAGCGATGAGCGGCCTTTTTGCCGGTGACGTGGTTGAGGCCTGGTCAAAAGCAGCTGACTTATCAGCTCAGGTTAATATCACCTATGTAGAAAAGCCATTTCATACCGTAATCTCAATTGCCCCTCCCATGTATAACGAGCTTTGGGTGGGAGGAAAATGTATGTACAAATTAGAACCGATAGTAGCTGATGGGGGGACCGTTATTATTTATGCCCCTCAAATAAAAGAGATTTCTGTCACTCACGGTCGTTACTTGCAAGAAATCGGTTATCACACCCGCGACTTTTTCTTAGCACAATGGGATAAGTATCAATCCTACCCTGGAGGGGTGCTGGCTCACTCCACTCATGTGAAAGGCATTGGCAAGTTCTTAAACGGACGTGAGTATCCCCGGGTAGAAGTAGTCTTGGCTACTGGTATCCCGAAAGAGATATGCCAAAAAATCAACTTAGGGTACATGGATTATAAAAAAATCAATCTGGAAGAATATCAAAACCGGGAAGAAGAGGGAATTTTAGTAGTTCCCCGGGCGGGAGAAGTCCTCTACCGCTTAGCTGACGGCTCTTTTCCTGATATTGATAAATTGGAGTTCTCTCAGTTAGTCCATTAATGAGGTATTGTAGGGGCGTATGGCCATACGCCCCTACAATGTTTTTTTTGCATTCTCTGTTTCTCGTCTTCATTATCGCAGGCGGTCCACACTATAAACCGCCTTGGATTCCCGATTAAAAATTTCGGGAATGACAAAGTTTCTTTCTGTTTTTAGCGCCGCAGGCGGTCTATACCATATACGGTTCTAAAAGTTGCTTAGCCAGTAAAATACCTCGTAATTTACTGGCAGTATCTTTTTCAAAGCTGCGATCCTCATGCTCGATGCTTACTACATAATCGTAACCCACTTCGTAAAGGGCGGTGATGAAAGAATTCCAATCAATATCTCCAGTTCCGGCCACTTTATCTATGTACCAGCCAAAACCAAAGATTCCCACTTCGTTTAATTTATCCCAGTCAATGCGCGTATCTTTGGCATGGACATGGAAAATTTTTTCCTTAAAATCGTGCACCACTTTTACATAGTCAATTTGTTGCCAGATGAGATGCGAGGGGTCAAGGTTAAGACCAAAATAATCCGAAGGGATGGCTTCAAACATTCTGCTCCAGATAGCGGGAGTGGTGGCCAGATTAGTTCCTCCCGGCCAGCGGTCTAAGCTATAGAGCATGGGGCAATTCTCAATGGCTAATTTTACTCCGTGGTCTTCGGCAAACTTGACCAGGTCGGGAAAAACTTTTCCATATTCTGCTAACGCCTCTTCCAAGTTAGTTTTAGGGTCTCTGCCTACGAAAGTGCCCACTATCCCTACTCCCAGCTCTTCAGCTGCCCGAATAACTTTTTTTAAGTGTTCATGGTAGAACTTTCGGTTTTCTAAGTTTGGGTCCAGATGGTTGGGGTAATAACCCAGAGAAGATATTTCCAGCTGGTTCTGAGCTAAAAGCTCCTTAACTCTTGCAATTTCTTGTTCGGTCAGGTTATCTACTTCAATATGTTGAGTACCGGCGTATCTTCTTTTCTCAAAAACCTTGGGCCAACAGGCCACTTCCAGCATACCAAAACCTTGTTCACCCGCCCATTTGGCTATCTCTTCTAAACTTAATTCCGGTAAACAAGCAGTCATAAAACCCAGTTTCATATCCACACCTCTTTCTATTCAACTTTAACCCATTTTTCTTCCTTAGCACTACGCAGAATGGCCTCACACAGGACAACTTCTCTCAAACCATCTTGGAAAGTGGGAAAACTCGGGCTACCCTCCCCTGATCCTTGCCCCAAAATTTGCAGGTAAACTTCTCGGAAAAGTTGTTTGGAAGTGTCAGGGAATCCTTCATTGTGCCCTCCCGGGAAGGAAATAATTTTTCTGGTTTCTTCACTCACCAAAGAAGGGTCTTTCAGCAAGTACTCGTTAGCTTTGTCTCGACGACCGATCCAAAGTTCATTCGGTTTTTCCGAATCCCAAAAGAGAGCAGAATGAGAGCCATCGATTTCAAAAGAACAGCGATTTTTCCTACCAGCTGCTACCTGGTTTACCGTCAGCACTCCGTGTGCTCCATCTGCAAAATGCAAGAGTACGCTGGCATAATCCTCAGTGGAAATAGGCACATCCTGGTAATCTTCCGGTTTCAATATTTTGCCGGCATAGGTTTCTACCGGTTTCAGAGGTTTCTTTCTGATTTTGTGAAAAGTGGCAAAATCAGCCATAACCTCTACCACTTTTTTCTGGGTAACGTATTCTATCAGGTCCAACCAGTGAGAACCAATATCGGCTATAGCCCGAGACTCACCGCTAAGTTCAGGTTCTAACCTCCAGTTATAGTCAGTTTCGTAGAAAAGCCAATCCTGAAGGTAGGAACCATGCACTGCCAACACTTTCCCCACTTCTCCTGCTTTAACCATCTGGGCTGATTCCCGCACTAAAGGATAATAGCGAATATTAAAGTGCACGGCGTTCATCAAACCTTTTTTCTCGGCCAGCTCCACCAACTCTTCTGCTTCTTTCCGGTTCATAGCCAGCGGTTTTTCGCACAAAACATGTTTTCCCGCCAGTAAAGCTTCTTTAGACATCTGATAGTGTAAATAGTTAGGGGTGCAAATATGGACCAGCTCCACCTCTTCATCTCTTAAAAGGTCCTGGTAGTTGCCATAGTACTTTCCTATCATATATTGTTCGGCTTTAGCTTTGGCTATTTCATCGTTTAAGTCGGCCAGAGCTACCACTTCGGCCATAAAAGTCCGTTTAGCAGCTTCAATGTGAGCCGGACCGATAAAGCCAGTCCCAATAACCCCGATTTTCAAAGTATCCGCCATTTTATTTCCTCCTTAGCGATTTTTTTCTTTTGCCCAGGTAGCGGTTCCAATTACCCCGGCATCCATCCCCAATTCTGCCGGAACAATTTGGATAGTGTTAGAAGGAATGATAAAGAGCCGCTCTTCAATACCCTGACGAATGCTTTCAAACAAAAGCTCGCCTGCTTGAGCCACTCCGCCACCGATGACAACCATCTCCGGATTTACTGCCACACAAGCGCAGCTCAGGGCCTGTCCAATATAGGAACCAGATTTAATTAAAATCTCCCGGGCAATCTCATCTCCTGCCCGAGCCGCCTGAGCAATCACTTTAGGAGTCACCCGGTTAAGGTCTCCCTCTACCAAATCCCGAATCAGGGTATCGTTTTGTTGAACCAGAGCCCGTAGTGCTTGGGCCACCATCGCCGGTCCGGAAGCATAAGCCTCCAGGCAGCCCCGGTTACCACAACCACAGCGGACTCCCTGGGGTTCCACCGTAATATGGCCCAATTCGCCGGCTCCCCCGTCTTTTCCGATATAGAGGTTTCCATTTACCACTACCCCGCCCCCAATTCCGGTACCAATGGCTATCATAATTAAACTATTTACCCCTTTGCCTGCTCCAAACCTCTTTTCCGCCAGAGTAATAGCTCGAACATCGTTGATTACCGAAACCGGGATAGAAAGTGCCTCTTCCAACCAGGACTTTATCGGGATTCCCTGCCATTTGTTGGGAAAGTTGGGAAGCAAAAGACAAATCCCCTCTTGCCAATCGATTAATCCCGGTATACCAATTCCCAGCCCCCCCACTTGGTAGCCCTTTGTCTGGGCAGCGAGCTGCCCATTGCGGGCGGCAACGGCAATATCCTCTACCACTTCTTTTGCAGGACGCATTGCTTTAGTAGGAATAGTTTCTCTGACTAAAATTTCTCCTTCTCGACTTACGACGGCTATCTTAGTATTAGTTCCCCCCAAATCCACTCCCAAAAAAGCAGTTTTTTCCATGTCTAATCCTCCTCCAATTCAATTTGTCGGCGAATCTGAGCTTGATCGGCTACCAACTGAACGGTAAATCGGACCCGGTCTCCGCGGGATACCGATCTGGTCAACTCAACCGGAACCCCGGTCTTTAAAAAAGACACCCTTTCGATAAAAAAAGCCAGGGATTTTTCCGGACAGTTAAGTGCTTCTGCCTCTTCCCGGGTTAAAGCAGTAACTTCATAAGTTTCAGAGGCATGATCCAACCAAAGACGGTATTTTTTTCGCAGAATATCATAAAGTGAACCCTGCTCCAGGTTTTCTTTCACCAGATCCGGACACAGATAGTGAGGAACAAAGGTCCGCTCAATGAGAATCGGTTCCCCATTAGCCAGTCTTACTCTCACCAATTTGGTAACTCGTCGATCGGTGTCAGGCAACTTTAAAAGCTCAGCTACCTCTTCCTCTGCCTCTTCCACTTTCTGTTCCAAAGTGCGAGACGAAGGTTCCAAACCTAATTCCCGCATATCCTCACTAAAACTGTAGAGGCGAGGAAGTCTCCGCCGTAGTTTAGGAGAGGTAACAAAAGTCCCTTTACCTGGACGGCGATATAGCAAACCTTCCTGCACTAAAGAGGCAATAGCCTGCCTTACAGTAATTCGGCTAACTCCATACCTAGCGCATAGCTCGCTTTCGGAAGGTATCTGGTCCCCCACCCGGAAAGTCCCGTTTAAAATCTGGCCTTTTAAAATGTTCTTTAGCTGCTGATAGAGAGGAAGATTATTTTCCTCGCTAATTTCTTCTGGTTTCGGTAAAAAATCCCCTTTTTCGTCCATCTAAACCTCAAAATTAAGCTTTTTTAGAGTCTTCCGCAAAACCTCTTTAATCCTCGCCACTTCATTGCGAACCGAAGATGTAGCGTTTCGCTGCTTCTTCCCTTTTTAACATGAACAAAAGCTCCCACTTTAAAAGTGAAACCGATTTATATTTTAACATAAGCTGGTGTCCAAAATCCCCGATTAAGCGACCAAAAGTCGGGGTTAGAATTATACGGCAATCTCCTAACCCCGACTCAAGCCTTAATTAGCAAACCCTATTTAATTTCAGTAGGGAGGTTAGCAATTGGGCTGTTATTAGCGTTCATCATTAAATCCACATCTAAGGTAAGACCGATGTTGGCTCCGTCAGTAACCGCCCCTCTCAAGTTTCTTACTTGCTTAGCATCCCCAATTTTACCTACTACCAAACCAGCATCAACTAATTCCTGATAAAGAGTATCATTGGGTACCACTTTAGCCAAAACCACGTTGTCCACCTGAACAGTTAATTTATTAAATTCTTTATCCTGAATTACTACTTCCCCGTTTTGTTTAATCTCCACCACCGTAGAATTAGTAAATACTTTAACCGGATGGGCATAACAGCGGGTGCGGAGCCCTTCTCCATTTCCCCCGGCAAGACGCTTCAGCATTACATCCCGATGACAGGGCTCCATCCAAGAGGCAAATTCCCGATTCTCGGTAACCACAAAAACTTCTTTCCCTTCAAAACCAAGTTTTTCTACCGCATCAGCTGCTCCAAAGTGGTCTCCCCAAACCAGAACTCGATTACCGCACTCTACCGGCTCTGGTTTATTATCAGGATAAAATTCACAAGTAGTTTTCTTACAACGCAACACGTCTTCAAAGGTTACTACCAGCGGTAAGTCAATCCCTGGAATTTGAGGACGCTCTATCATTCCACCGGTAGAGAGTATTACTGCATCAAAATCTTTTAAATCTTGAGCAGTTACTTCCTGTCGATAATTCACCGTAACTCCTAATTCGGCTATCTGGTGACGAATCCAATCGGCATACCATTTCATCTTCTCTTTTCCAGGAACAGTGCAGCAATAAAGGATAGCTCCTCCCAGCTCGTCGCCCTTTTCAAAAATGGTCACCTTATGTCCCCGTAAAGTAGCAATACGAGCAGCTTCCATCCCTCCTGGCCCACCACCAACTATGGCTATTTTATATTTCTCTTCTGCCGGTTGTATATGGATAAACCTTTCATCGCCAACTGCCGGGTTAATGGCACATCGCATCTCTCTTTTAATCAGCAGAGATTCTTGCCAGCAGCCTACCAGACAGGAAATACACCGTCTAATCCCTTTTGTGTCTCCTTTTTTAGCCTTGTTAGACCAGTACGGATCGGCCACCATTTGGCGAGATAACCCTACCAAATCCGCCTGCCCTTTAGCCAGAACTCGCTCACAATAGGCGGGATCCCGCAGAGAATGGGTAGTAATAACCGGAATATTAACCTCTTTTTTGATTTCAGCGGCAGCATAAGTGTTCCAACCTTGAGGATAGTACATGGGGTCCATAGTAGGGCCAGGCATCTCAAAGATACCGGCGCTGATATCTAAATAAGCTACCCCGCTTTCCTCCATCAATTTGGCCACCTTAATACTTTCGTCTAAAGTTCTGCCCCCCTCAATCCATTCTTCCCCAGAATAACGAAGGCCAATAGGAAAGTCTTTACCACACTTTCGCTGGATACGATCAACAATTTCCAGCACAAACCGCATCCGGTTGATAAAACTGCCACCAAAACGGTCATTCCGGTGATTTACATAAGGACTCATAAACTGAGCAATCAGATATCCATGGGCTCCATGAAGCTCTACTGCATCAAATCCAGCCTGTTGGACTCTCCAGGCAGCTTCAGCAAATTTTTCAATAATATCGTATATTTCCTCTGGAGTCATGGCTCGAATCGATTTCCCCTTAGAACCTACTTCCTCAGCATACACCACTTCGTGTCCGGCTGAACCTGGCAGCGAAACCACCATATCGGTAGGGGCAAAAAGGTCTTTGCGAGGCCAGGCGGCTTGCCGCCCGGGATGTTGAATCTGAACAGCACACCTTGCTCCATGGCGATGCATAGCTTCTGCCAGCTGGGCTAAGCCCGGAATCATGGGGTCTTCATCGGCTGCCAGGCAGGTTACTGTGGGACGACCAGTAGCTTTATCCGGAGTAGTAGCACCTACAATGATAAAACCACAGCCTCCTTTGGCAATCTGTTCATGGTAGGTAATAACTCTTTGATTGACTGACCCATCAGCGTTAGCCGAGCTGATATCGGTGGGAGCATGGGCGATCCGGTTAGGAACTACAAAATTACCAATTTGTACCGGAGAAAATAAAGTTGGATAGCGAGAGTTTGTCAATTTTTAGACCTCCTTCGTTTCTAGTTGGTTTTATTCAAAATCTTAAGGGAAGAGCATCAATTAACAGCAGTCCCCTTTTTCTTTTCTCTTTTTACACTCCTCTATAATTTCCACTGTTCTGGTTGCTCCAAAGCGGGTAGCCCCCACTTCCTTTACTTTGAGAGCCGCATCTAAGGTCCTCACTCCCCCGGCGGCTTTTACCTGTACCCGGGGAGAAACCACTCGCCGCATCAACTGCAGGTCTTCAATGGTAGCTCCGCCCGGAGCAAATCCGGTAGAAGTTTTAACAAAATCGGCTCCAGCTTCCTCGGCTAACTTACAGCCAATTTCTTTCAGCTCATCATCCAGATAACAATTTTCCAAGATAACTTTTAATATTACTCCATGCTGATGGGCAACATTGGCCACCGCCTCAATATCGTCTCTGACATAGTCAAAATCACGGCTGCGCAGTTTCCCAATATGGATTACCATATCCAATTCTTCTGCTCCATCTTTAATCGCTTCTTCTGCCTCAAATACTTTGGTCTTTGTCTTGTGGGAACCATGGGGAAAGCCTACTACTGCGTCCACTTTCACCCCGCTGCCCCGGAGCAGCTCTTTTACCCGGATTACATCAGAAGGTCGACAGCATACTGCTGCTACTTGATATTTCCTGGCAATATCACATCCTTCAAGAATATCGCGATCGGTTAGTTCGGGACGCAAAAGGGAATGATCAATCATCTTCGCAATTTCTTCACAAGAATAATCCATTCCAACACCTCCTATAACATTATAACAATTATAACAACATTCTAAATGATAATAACTTTTTGTCAACTAATTTTCGAGTGCTCAAATAACGGCAAGATAAAAAGGTAACACCGGGTCGTTGCAAGCTAAAGGCGTGGCAACCTCCGGGAGGAAACAAAGGTAAGAGATTTTTATGAGATTATGCGCGGTTAACCCTCACCACCTTACCGGCTGCGACGGTTGCTAGCATAAAAGGAAAGAAGGACATAAAGCACAATGCCGAACACCAACCACTTTCCGGCATCGCCCAAGCCCAAGGCTATCAGCAGATTAGTTAAGGCCTGCAAAAAAATAGCCCCCAAAATAACCCCGATATAATTCCCATCTCCGCCGGTAAGCGACACTCCCCCTACTACTACGGCAGCGATGCTGGGCATAACATAGTTGGAAGCCATATCCTTGAAAGCAATTCCCATATTGCCAATCAAAAGCAAGCCTGTGAGACTGGCCAGCACTCCACTAACCATAAAAGCAATACATCTTACCCACTTCACATTGATGCCGCTCAGATAGGCAGTCGTTTCATTAGACCCTACCCCAAAAAGAATCGTTCCCCACTTCGTTTTATTAAGTATGATGGTAACTACCACCGTAATAGCAAGTAAAACAAAAAGAATGTTGGGAAAACCAGCGGTGGATTTGGCAGCAACAGTTGCCAGAATCGGTGAAGGCCTTCCGGTAATATTTCTTCCTGCCGTATAGGCGTTTACAATCCCCTGAAGAATGCTAGCCATAGCCATGGTTACTACCAAAGGTGGGAGCTTCAAAAAAGAGGCCAATGCTCCGTTAGCCAAACCGATAGCACTCCCCAAAACCAGAGCAATTAAAACAGCGGTTAGTAAATTAGCATTTTGCCCATCCATAACGCTGGCGGTGAGAACAGCCGTCAGAGTGGCAGCATAACCGACAGACAGGTCCAGGCCACCGCCCCCAGCAACAATTACAATCATTTGACAAAGAGCAAACAGGGCAGTAAACGAAGCCAGTTTCAAAGTAAACAAAACTTGTTCCACAGTCAAGAAGTTGGGTACTATTATCCCACCCAAAGCAAAAAGAAGCACGATTAAGATGAAAGCCACAATTATTTTTTTATACCTTTCAAAAAATATCGATCCGCTTAAAATCATACCGTCATTCTCCTCAATCTTCTTTACTACTATGCAAGTTATAAGCTACAGGAGCAGCAATAGCAACAATTACGATTAATCCTGACACCAGAGTTTGATAAGCGTAAGAAATATTGGCAAAGAAAATAATTTTATTTACAAAACTAAGAATCAGGGCTCCCACCAGGGCAAAATAAACACTTCCTCGGCCTCCGGTTAGAGCTATTCCCCCAACAATGGCAGAGGCAATCGCCCGCAGGGTTAAGGGATCACCCATTCTTGCATCCCCGGATTGGTTCTGTCCTACAAAAAATAAAGCTGCCAGAAAAATAAATATCGAGTTAATAACGCAAGCCAACAGCTGCACTTTTGCTGTATTAATACCACTGGCATAGGCGTTATCGTTGTTACTTCCGACCGCATAAATGTACCTCCCGGTTTTAGTTTTGCTAACAATAAACCATATAAAACAAGCTATTAAAACTAAAATTAAAGCCGGAGGGATAACTCGACCAAACTGCTCAATAGCGGGATGAATGCCGTCCACCATTGCCGGATTATAGAACATCCTGAACCAGGCAACCGACTCTCCTCCGGGAGTAGGCCGTAAGAAAAGGCCGATTCCTAACCATATGTAAGAAGTGGCAAAGGTAACAATAACCGGGGGAATTCTAAGGTAACCGATACCAATACCGTTAACCACCCCCACCATAATTGCTACCGCAAAGGTAATAATTATGGCGTACACTCCGGTTATCGGCTCTCCTCTTTTCATAACCGTTGTCAGCACACAGGTAAAAAGAGAAAGGGCCGCACCAGCAGAAAGGTCCAGTCCACCAGATATAATGACTACCCCCGCCCCCATTGCCAGCAGTATCAACGGAGCAAAGGCGTTAATATTTCTCACAATGGACTTGATGGTAAAGAAATTTTCCTGCAGCACGGCAGTAATCACAACCATTGCTATCAATATCACCAAACTGGAAAACTCGGGACGAAAAACATAGTTTGCTAAATTAAGTCTCGGGGAATTATGGTTGGTTTTATTCATCATTTATCACACCTTATCTCACCCGCATAGAACAGGCAATAATTGTGTCTTCGCTTATATCTTCGCCTTCAAGAGTGGTAACAATTTGCCCTTCATACATGATGAGAACTCTATCACAGTAGTCTACCAACTCTTCGTTGTCACTGGCATACAAGATAACACTCATGTTCTTTTCTTGCACTTGATCTACAATATACTGGTATAAATCTCTTTTTGCCCCAATATCAACTCCCTTAGCCGGATCAGCCAGCAGAAGAACATTGATATCAAACGGCAACCATTTTCCTACCACCACTTTTTGCTGATTTCCACCTGATAAAGTCTCTACTGGCGCATCAACCGTAGGCGTTTTTATCGAAAGAACATCCACTATTTCCTCACATTCCTCCCGGTATTTCTCATAAGGAATAAAGAGCGGATGATGGGGAAGACTCATCTTAGGAAAAATTATATTAAATAATACCGAATGCCTCAGAAAAAGACCTTCCAATTGCTTATCACCCGGGACCAACAGAATACCCTCTTTTATAGCATTCACTGGCTTGTTCAGTTTAACTTCTTTTCCCATGAGCTCTGCCTCACAGCTAATACCGGGGAAACTGCCAGCTAAAGCATGCATCAACTCGAGCTGACCCTGTCCCGCCAGCCCTCCTACACCTAATATCTCCCCTTTTTTTAGCTCAAACGACACGTCTTTCAGTTTACCGTAATTTAAATTTTTGATACGCAAAATTGTTCCACCGGTTACCGCTTTTCGCTTCTCTTCTACTCTCTCTTTTTGGGTTTCTCCGGTAATATAACTTACAATTTTTTCTGGATCTTTTTCTTCTTTTTCAAAATCAATACTGGCCACATTTTCGCCATTCCTGAAAATAGTAGCATCGTCACAAATCTCCATTACTTCCCAGAGACGATGGGAAGTAAAAATCATAGCTACCCCTTTTTTAGCCAACGCTCGCATGTAATTAAAAAGATTTTTAACTTGAGCCTGCTCTAAGGCAGCGGTAGGCTCATCCAGGATAAGAAGTTGAGGGTTTTGAGAAACGGCCTTGGCTATTTCTACAATTTGCATTTCTCCCGGATTTAATTGGGAAACTTTTTTATTGATATCTAACTCGGGAAGAAGTTGGGCTAAAATCTTGGTAGACAACTCTCTGGCACTATCGTTGTCTAAAAACATACCCCTACTTTCTTCTGCTCCTAAGACGATATTTTGCCAAACGGTTAGATCTGCCACTAAACTGAGATTTTGAAATACCATGGCAATCCCGTCTTTTCGAGCTTCACTCGGACTCCGGTAGTTTACCACTCTACCTTTATATCTTATCTCTCCTCCATCAGCCTGGTAAACTCCGGTGATAATTTTGGACATAGTGCTCTTACCGGAACCATTGGCCCCCAAAAGACCGGTGATTCTCCCTTGGTAACAACGCAAATTAGCATTGGCAAGAGCAGTTACCCCGCCAAAATGCTTTTTAATCCCTATCGCTTCTAAAATTACCAACGTTATCACTCGCTCTCTCAATGAATAACAGCTCACCCGAGGGGGTAAAAAACTACCCCCTCGGGAATTAGCAAATAAAAGGCGATTTCCTCTTATTCAAATAAGGCTGCCACTTCTTCTTCAGACATAATTTCGCTTAACAGGTAATCATCTGGTTTATCTTTTAAGAGCTCCCAAGCTTCATCAAAGTTTTCATCGGTAACGAACATGCTAACCTGATAATAGAAGGTGTTATCTTGCAAAATATCTGGTTTGAAGTTTTTCCCGTTATAGAGCTGCAAAGCTATCCGGAAGGCAGTTCCACCAATCCCCGGAGGATTAGGCTGAGTACAGGCTTTAAAATCAGCTCCCTGATCTCGCAGTTTCTTCCACTCTTTAAAGAAGGCAGTACCTGGGTCGCCATACATAACTTTGGGAAGCTTGTTGGCATCTAAGAAAGCAGAAAGAATTCCATAGGCCATACCATCTTGGGTAATAACCGCATCGATTTGCTGACCGGAAGCAATAATCTGGGTGGCCACTTCTTTGGCCTTGGTTTGATCCCAATAGCCCGAAGTGTCGGCAATCAACTTGATATCCGGATAGTTGGCAAGGACATCATAAGTCGCTCTAATCCGATCGTTGTTTGCCGGATGTCCTTCTAAACCATAGATCTGGATAGCATTTCCTTCTTGCAAGGTGGAGGCAATAAACTCCACATTGTTCTTATTCCAGGCATAGTGGTCCAGAGTGATATTAATTACATCAGGAGCGGTTACCGTAGCATCAAAAGCCACTACTAAAATGCCTTCCTCCTGAGCTTCCCTGATGACGCCGTTGAGTGCATCCGGGGAGTTAGGATTTACCAGAATGATGTCTACCCCCTGGGATATAAAATCACGGAGGATATTGGCCTGCTCAGTAGCATCACCGTTGGTAATATTGTTTACTATCTTGTAGTCAGCAATTTTACCCGCCGCTTTGTATTCATCACCGACTTCTTCTATGGCAGCTATCATGATATCCCGCCAGGAAGTACCGGATGAACCGGTGGAAATTCCTACTACCGGTGGCTTTTGAGCAAAAGCCTGTCCAGCAACGGCGAGAAACAACACACAGATAAGACTGAAAATCAACACCCCACTGGTAGATTTAAACATTTTGTTTAACACGTCAACAACCCCTTTCTTTTAGTTTTTGATTAAAAATAAAAAACAGACTTCCTTACTATTTAACAAATTTGACCTATCCTCTCACCTCCTTTTTAAGGAAATAATAACCTTTCTTTCAATTCAATTCAATTTTTAATAAACTTTATTTGGGTTAACTTGAGCCAACCATAGCTCTGAAAGTTTTAAAATTTGCTTTAACACATCATGTTAGTTATGACATTATATCATGTATTATATCCCGTTCTTTTTAATTTGCAACCCTGGCCTGTGTTTTAATGAGTGAAGAAATTCTATAAACCAAAACAGCAAAAACTGCTAAAAACATATTATTAATCCCACCAACATAGGCAAAAACCAGCTGGTGGGATTAATAATTATATACTATATACTACTTGAGGTTAATACTACCCACAACGGTAACAACAGTAGTAATTTTGGCCGATAACCCTCATATGATTGCTACTATCAATTTGTAATTGGATTTATTCCTTTGGCGTCTATTTTTTGCATACGACTCTGTTTAGATTTAAGTCTTTCCCTGCTGGTATTAAGAACAGCCTAAGCTTACTGGCTATATATTTTTAAAAATATAATTACTTACTTTCTCTTTCCCTCATTTTGGCCTCATAATAAGCTAAGTCATATTGAAATTTGTCTGCTTCCACTCCGGCAAAATAAGCATCCTTTTTCCAGGGAATCGCCGAATCTACATTTTCCTCGGTAATTAAATCCGAATAAACTGTCAAGAGCCTTTCAAAAGGTTCCCCTTTAAAGTATCTCACCACCTGTTGAAAAGATAAGTGAGCACATAACGATGGTGGATCTGGAGCCGTAGCTGCCACCTTGCCAGCCTTGATCCACTCTATACCTTCTTCTTTGCCATTGGTAGTAAGTATAATTTTATCCTTGCCAGGAACGATTCCCTGCTCCTCAAACACTTGGAGAACCCCAGCGGTCATTTCCTCATTCATTACATAGACTATATCAAATTCTCTACCAGAAGCCAAAAGGTCCTGAGCAACTGGTATAGCTTTAGTACGTTGCCACTCGCCCGAGCCCACACTCACAGCTTCAATCCCTGTGTTATAGTCATCCAGAGCATCCTGTATTCCTTGAGCGTGAGCTTCGGCTGTTCCCTGACCGTACATGCCGTCTATGGTAACTACTTTAGCGTTCGGGTAATTTTTAGCAATCCATTCACCGTTCATATAACCACAGTTGTAATAACTGAAACCTACATGACCATCAACCCGACCACCGGTTGATTCTTCATCGGGCCGCCCCACCACAAAAAATATGGGAACACCCGCCTCATTAGCTATTTTGGCAGCCTGACCAGCAGAGTATACATTTGCAGTGATAACAACTATTGCGTCTACTCCTTTAATTATCAGATCCTGCACGTTCGAAATTTCTTTCTCTGGTGAATATTCGGAATTTAAAACCGTAACTTCCCAACCCATATCTTTTGCCAAAGCTTCGTAAACATCGAATAGCTTGTAGTAGTAATCATCTGGACCAGCATTCACCAAACCAATACTTTTCCCAGCTAAATCAGAATCCACCGCTTCCCCAAAAGCGAAGGCGGTTGAAGCTAATAACAGAGTAACCACCATGACAAACAGTATTAATTTCCTCATCCTATTTACCTCCTTTGATTAAAGATTTTAATTCTAACACCAGCAGGGAAAACTTTTAAACAAATTCAGTATCAATCCAAAAAATACGCCCCTCCATTCTTATTTTTGACTTACTTACACACCGCTCGACCTTAAACTGCTATAATAGCTAACCATTACAGAAACTACGATAACTGTACCTTTAAAAACATACTGCCAGTGAGGGGATATACCAATAACATTCATTGCATTAGTAATACTACCAAGTAAAAATACACCGATAACCGTACCCCAAATACCACCTTTGCCACCGCTTAATGCAGTCCCACCCACTACAGCTGCAGCAATAGCATCTATTTCTTTTCCTGAACCCATTAGAGGATTACCCGTACCCAGCCTTGATAGCTGAGTCATAGCTGCTATAGATACCAACAAACCGTTAATAATATATATAATTAATTTGAAGTTTTTAACATTTATACCGGCCAGATAGGCCGCATTTTCATTGCATCCAACCGCATATATCCGTCTTCCAAATTTTGTATACTTAAGTATCAAGCTCAACAATATTGCTAGAGATATAAATACATAAGCCGGCATCCCAATGCCAAGCGGAAAGGTTCTTCCCAATAACCTGAACCGATCTCCAATGCCTATCTCTGAGCCTTTGGTTATTAAATAGGTAAAACCCTGATAAATAATCATAAATCCTAAAGATACAATGAATGGTTCCAATTTAGTCCTAGAGATTATGAACCCCATTACTCCAGAAGATAAAATTGCAGCAGCAACACCTAAAATCACGACAACTGGTATTGGCAACCCTGCCACCATTAAATAAGCCATTGCACAACCAATAAAACTTACAAACCAACCAACAGATAGATCAATCCCCCCCGAGAGCATAACTAATGTCATTCCTAAAGCCAGCATGCCTGTTATCGAAACCTGAATTAATATGTTTCTGATGTTTAGGGGCATCAAAAATCGAGGTTGAATAATACTAACAATTACAATAAAAACAAGGAAAACAAGGAATATTGGAGCAGTGTCGCTATGCAAGTACCTCACGACAGACAACCTATTTCTTTTGCCTGTTTTAGGATCCAAAATTGTCTACCCCCTAATAAACTCCTATTGAATATTTGAGAATGTTTTCCTCGGAAAAATCATCCCGCTTTAATTCTGCCACTATTTCGCCATCACGCATTACGTTTATTCTGTCACTCATGGCTATCAATTCCATCATATCCGAGGAAATCATTATTATACTTTTACCCTCTCTTAAAAGGCTTATCATCAATTTGTATATTTCCTCTTTAGCACCTACATCTATACCTACTGTGGGTTCATCAAATATAAATATTTGACCGTCTGTTAAAAACCACTTCCCCAAAATTACCTTTTGTTGATTGCCCCCGGATAAAAACACCACCTTCTGATATATTGTAGGGGTAACAATATTCAGCTTCTCAACGTATTCTTTGGCTTTTTGAGCATCTTCTCGGGGCGAGACTAATTCCGACTTCGTATTTGTATAGTTAGCCATAACTAAGTTATCTACCACCGGAAGCTCTAAAAATAAACCACTTCCTTGCCTATCTTCAGTTATAAAACACATTCCATTTAGTATGGCCTCCTTAGGAGAAGCAATACTTGCTTTTTTCCCGTTTATTCTTATCTCTCCACTATCGGCCGGCTTTACACCAAACAAGAGTTCAGCCAATTCTGTTCTTCCCGATCCAACCATCCCGGCAATCCCCAGAAGCTCTCCCTTGCGGACATAAAGCGACGCGTTCTTCACTCCATTTCCACTTAAATTACGAGCTTCAAACACCAATTCCTCTTCTATAGAATGTTCTCTTAGTAGTTCGTCTCCTCCTTTGTAAAAAGTTGATATATCTCTACCTATCATATCTTTTATTATCTTTTCCTCAGTTACATCCTCGATTTCGTAAGTGTTTATTTTTGCCCCGTCACGGATAACCGTAACCCTGTCTGCAATTTTAAAAACTTCCTCCAAGCGATGCGAGATATAAATAATACTTACCCCTTTTTGTTTAAGCTTCCTTAAAACTTTAAAAAGGTTATCTATTTCTTCTTCCCCCAAGGAAGCGGTAGGCTCATCAAGAATCATTACCTTTGATTCCTGTATAAGACCTCTTGCTATTTCTACAATCTTTTTCTTACCACTACCTAAATATTGAACAATCGTATCAGGGTCGATATCTGCATTAAGATCTTTGAATATCTCCCGGGCTTTCTCCCTCATCTTTTGTTTGTCTACAAACAATCCCCCTTCTTCTCTACCTACAAACAGATTTTCAGCAACGGACAAAAGAGGAAATAAAGTATGTTCTTGATAAATCGTCTGTATTCCCAATGCTATAGCGAGGTGAGGGTTTAGTCGGTCCAGCTTTTTGCCTTCAAAATATATAACACCTTCATCAGGGGCATAGGCACCAGAAAGAATTTTTATCAGCGTAGTTTTCCCAGCACCATTTTCTCCACAAATACAATGAATCTCGCCCTCTCTCAAATCAAAATCAAATCCACTGAAAACCTTTACTCCGGGAAACGACTTAGATATGTTTTCTACCTGCAAACAAACTTTTTCCTGCACCCACTTTCCCCCTTTTAATACACAACATCTTAGCCTAAAACTAAATAGCCAAATTGAGTAAGGCTATTTATCCAGAACCCCCATTGGGTAAGCCGGCATAATAAAAAACCAAGGAGGATGGCACAAACACGCTCAGTGACTACGTATAGCTGACCACCCTTGAGGGAGCTTTCAGATTAGTAAACACCTTCCACCTAAAGTCTTATAATCTAACGCTCCCTCCTTTGTACTTCACTCCTTAACTGGGGAACCATCCTCCTTTTATAGGCTTTTTCTCAATCAATAAAAAGAATCTAACTTGCTTGCAGCCCCTAATCCCATTATCTCTCAATCGATATCAATCATCACCCTTAACGGATTCCCTCGTTTCTCCTTTGCTACAAGCAGTCCTTCCATCAAACTTTCCAAGGAGAAATGATGGGTTATTAATTTATTAACATCTACTAAGCCGCTATCCACCGCTTGAATAGCTTCTACCCAGGTAAAAGAGGCCAACCAGGAAAAGCGGATGGTTTTATCCCAGAAAATGGTTTGCAAAGCAGGAACCTCTAATAAATCTTTCTCCCCTGGTAAACCAAAGTAGACTATAATTGATCTTCTCCCCGAAACTTCAAGGGCCATTTGCATGGCTTTCTTTGACCCGGTCACCACAATTACTCTGTCAGCCATCTTGCCTTCAGTTAGCCGGCCAATTTCTTCCTTAAAATCAGAAGTATAGTAAGGGGATTGCTCTTCGTTAAGGTTATAAACGCGATCTACCCCCATATTTTTCCCCACTTCCAGCCGATAATCCCGGGTCCCAGCCAGAATTACCTCTCCCGCTCCTCTTTTTTTAGCTAAAGTAGCTATAGATAAACCAATTGGTCCCGGTCCAAACACCACCACCCTGTTTCCCAAACCGACGTCCAGATTTTTTACTCCATACACTGCGTTAGCTAAAGGTTCAACAAAAGCACCGGCTGAGTAGGAAACATTGTCTGATAATTTATAAACATGCTGATAATTAGCCGCTACATATTCGGCAAAAGCACCATTGGCCGAAACTCCCAAAACCGCTTTGTTTTCACATAAGTTTACCTGACCTCGGTAACAGACTTCGCAAGCATTGCAGTATTGAACCGGGTTTACTGTGACTCTGTCGCCGGCTTTCAAAAGCTTTTTCTGGGCAGGAATTTTTCCTACCTCTACTACTTCCCCCGAAAACTCGTGTCCCAGGATAAGTGGCCCTTTACCATCGGGAGTTTCCAGGGGAGAATCACCCCAGTAATAAGCCACATCAGAACCACATATTCCACAAGCCTTTACCTTAATCAAAACCTCATCATCTTCTATTTGAGGAACATCAACTTCCTCCAACTTCATGACTTCTGGTTCGTAAAATACCCAGGCTTTCATCTTTTGAGAACTCATCAATTTATCCTCCCTCACATCCCCAGACGTTGGAATAAATCTCTCAAAAATTTAATAGAATCTTCAGTTATTTCCCAGGCATTGGGCCAAAAACAAAGGTCAATACACCACCAGGGAGACCGATAACCATTATCTACCAAGGCGGGGATCACCTTTTCAAAATCCACATACCCAGTCCCAAAGGGAGCATGAGTGCTGGTTTCCTCATCGTGGAGAGTGTTGTCTGAATCAATTAAGTGAACATGGCCAATATATCCCCGCAGCATTTCTACAAATTCAAGCACTCCCCCTTTTAAAGTCTCTTTGGGTTCTACTTGTTTTGCCCCCACTACAGCACTCATTTGAGCATGGCTGGTATCAAAAAGAACTTTGAAATTTTCCCGGTTAACATCGGTATACATTTTTTTCACTTCACTGGGTTTATTAAAAATATAACCGGGCTCAAATTCCCAGACCACCATCTTTCCCACATCTTTAGCCTTGTCAGCACATTTTTGAAACATTTCTACTACTCTTTTCCAAGTTTCTTGATAATCCCAATCGCGAGGAAAAGGAGTCCCAGTAACAGTATCTACTCGAATTTTTTCAAATCCGCAGTCTACACACAACTCAAGCGACCGGTCATACATATCCTCATAGGCCTTTACCATTTTTGGGTCTCCACTGGCAAAAGGAAAACTCCAAAGGTCAGGAACATAGGCGCTCACTCCTAACCCCGCCTTTTCCAGCATATTTAATAATCCCTTCCTATCTTCTTTGGTGGGGTAAAGATCTGGATGGGCATGAGGTTTAAACCCTCCCAGCTCGATTCCATCAAATCCTAACTGGGAAAGCTTATGAATTACTTCATCTAAGGGTACAGGGTGGTCAGCATAAGGACCAATGGTATAAGCCCAACTGCCAATGGATATTTTTGATTGCGCCAAGGTTAAACCCTCCTTAATAAGTTAGTTTAAGTGGTTCTAAATACGTTTTTATGAAAACGTATTTATATTTAAAGAGTATATTAAGATTTTTTAATTGTCAATCTTTTCAATTAAAATTAATTGACTAAAATTTTTAAACAGGTAAGATGCGCCGTCAGATTCACCCTGTTTCAATTTTTATAAAATTAGGATCTCTCAAAATGGGCATATGATAAAATGAAAATAGATCATGAAAATCCGCTTTTGCCGAGTTGGCCTAATTGGAAAGGAGGTGGATAACTATTTTTTCCAGTGAGCAAAGAGCGAAGAACCATTTTTGCTTTTAAAAAAGTACTTGTTAGAATTAACAAGTCAGAAAATAAAAATAAAGGGGGATTTGATAATATCATGCGAAAAATAGCAATTATTGGTGCGGGAAGCATTGTTTTTTGTAAAACTTTGATGTTAGATATCATGGCTACTGATGGATTACAAGACACCCTTTTTGCCCTGATGGCCCCCAGCAAACGTAATACTCCAAAAGTTGAGGCTTTTGCTAATCGGGTTATAAAAGAAAATGACTTACCGACAGAAGTTTATACCACTACAGATAGACGCGATGCTTTAAAGGGGACCGATTATGTAATTTCGACATTTCAGGTGGGAGGGGTTAAAGCATTTGAATATGACTGGAAAATTCCTAAAAAATATGGAGTTGATCAGTGTATTGGTGATACCTTGGGTCCAGGAGGTATTTTTCGTGCCTTAAGAAGCATCCCTGTTACGTTGGATATGGCAAAAGACATGGAAGAACTTTGCCCAAGAGCATTACTACTCAATTATGTTAACCCGATGGCCATGGTTTGTTGGGCCCTGGGAGAAAGCAAGGTTAACTTCGTAGGACTGTGCCACGGGGTCCAAACTACATTAGATTTAATCGCCGGTTATGTTGGCGTACCAAAAGAAGAAATTGATTTTATATGCGCTGGAATCAATCATATGGCCTGGTTTATTAAATTGGAAAAGGACGGACAAGATTTATATCCTATTCTAAAAGACAAGTTTGAACGGCCAGAATATTACGTAAATGAGAAGGTGCGTGGTGAAGTATTGCGCCAGTTTGGTTATTTTATGACCGAATCTACAGGTCACCTCTCAGAGTATGTACCATGGTTTCGAAAAAATCAGAAATCACTTGATATGTATTGTGATGAACCTGATTTCGGCGGTGAAGCAGGAGCCTACTATAAATGGTGTGCCCATGTAGCCGAGAAGTATAGTAACAGGGACATGTTAGCAGAAGAACCAACTAAATTACCTCCACGTAGCGTTGAATACGGCTCTTATATTATTGAAGCGATAGAAAACCGTAAGCCTTTTAAGTTCAACGGTAATGTCCGAAATGATGGTATGATTACTAACCTGCCGGATGATTGTTGTGCAGAAGGTCCCATATACGCAGATGGAAATGGGCTGCACAAAACTATCGTTGGAGCACTGCCACCTCAGTGTGCTGCTTTAAACATGACTAATATAAATGTTCAACGCTTAGCAGTACTTGCAGCCAAAAGCGGAGATCCAGAAATCGTTGTCCAAGCCTGCGCAATGGACCCGTTAACCGGAGCCGTTCTCAATTTACATGAAATACGAGAAATGGCAAGCGAAATGTTAGAAGCGGAAAAACAGTGGTTACCTCAGTTTGAAGGTAAAAGTATTAGAAAAACTCCAATCATTAGTATCCCTAAAAATGTTCAGCGAGCAGAAGTCCCAGTAGACCCCGCTTTAGCTATCATTCATCGCTTTGAAAAGCTGGCAGAATAATTTAGAATACAAGAAGAGGAGCAACCCAGGTCTTATGAGGATCGGCTGCCCCTCTTCTTGTAAACAAATATCCCCCTAACCAAACGAGTTCCATTATTTTATACCCAAGAAGCAAAACATAGATAACAGGCTGTTGTTAACATAGCAAGTAATAAAAATAGAGCCCAATTAATACTATTGCTCCCAGTTCTTTTTCAAAAACTCAAGACCCTGTCGGGCAATGTAATCACTATCGGGGGCCAGGGGTCTCCAGATAGAAGCTGCTCGAGCAATTTCTTTAACTCCCGGAACAAAAGATTCGATGACCAGATCCCCCTGGTAATTTATTTCCCGTAGGGCCCGAAATACTTCGTTCCATTCTACATGCCCCTCTCCGGGAGTTCCTCGGTCATTTTCACAGGTATGAACATGAAAGAGGTGCCTCCCTGTTTGTTTTATTGCCCGATAAAGAGATTTTTCCTCTATATTCATGTGAAAAGTATCGAGATGGATTCCCACCCAGGGATTATCTACCTCTTCTACCAACCGGACAGCATCTTCGGCGGTATTCAAAAAATAAGTTTCAAAGCGGTTTAAGGGTTCCAAGGCCAGCTTGACCTGGCAATCTTCTGCTACTTTAGCTAATTCCTTAAGTCCTTCTACTGCTCTTTTCCATTCTTCTTTTGTCCGGCTCTGACCAGTGAGTTTACCCACAGCCGAATAGCAGGGACCACACAATACCGTCCCCCTCCAGGCAGAGAGCATCTTTAAACAACGGGAAAAATACTCCTTCGCTTCCTGGCGAATCTCAGCTTTATCGCTGATTAAATCTCTCCTTTCTCCCACCACCGCACAACCAGTTACCCGCAACCCGTTTTCTTCTAAAAGATGTTTGGTTTTTTCTACATCGATTTCATCCAGCAAATCCAGAGGTATTTCTACTACATCAAACCCCAGATTTCGCACCAAAGGGAAAAGCTGCTCCCCCTTATCAGTATAAGCTGCTGTCCAAAGAAAAAGGTTAACTCCGTAAACCATATTTCATCCTCCTTCACCAGATTCTCTCTTCTGTTTGACGGTCAAAAATATGAAGCTTATTTTCCTTAAAATTAAAGAAAATTTGTTCCCCTACAGTAAAGCGAGCTTTTTCTTCACTTCTCACTCGAAGAAAATAACCATCGAGGCGCAAACGAACGATTTGCAAAAGCCCTAAGGGTTCGATTATCTCTACCTCCCCCGGATAAAACCCCTCTTTTTGCTCGCGAGAGATTAAGATGTCTTCCGGCCTTACCCCCAAGTAAATCTGAGCGGAAGAAAGCTTTCCCAAAGCAGTTTGAGCAATCTCCTTTGTAAGAGGCAGAACAAAACATCCCGGCCCCACATTAAGATTTGTTCCTTCTAAAATAGCAGGAATAAAGTTCATGCTCGGGCTCCCCACCAAATCAGCCACAAATAAATTACGAGGTTGGTGGTAAATCTCAGCTGGGGTTCCTTCCTGCATTAAATGACCGTTTTTTATTACCGCCACCCAGTCAGCCATAGAGAGAGCTTCTGCCTGATCCGGAGTGGCGTAAAAGAAAGTAGCCCCGCTTTCTGTCTGTAACCTTTTTAATTCCGTTCTCATCTCTTCTCTGATTTTAGCATCTAAATTGGTGAGAGGTTCATCCAGAAGGAAAATTCGGGAGTCTCTCACCAAAGAACGAGCAATAGCTACCCTCTGCATTTCTCCTCCACTGATAAAAATAGGTTTGCGGTCCAGGAGTTGCTCAATATGCAGAAGTCTGGCTGTTTCTTTCACTTTTTTATCTATTTCTTCCCGGGAAAAACCACGAATACGTAAAGGAGAGGTAATATTTTCGAAAACAGTATAACGGGGATAGAGAGAGAAATTTTGAAAGACAAAGGCCACATCTCGCTCTTTAGGAGGCAAATCGTTAATTAGAATTCCATCAATTTTTATTTCTCCCTCATTCGGCTTTTCTAAGCCTGCCACACAACGCAAGGTGGTAGTTTTTCCTGCTCCAGTAGGACCTAAGAGAACAGTGATTTTCCCACTTTTTACTTCCAGAGAGAGTTTAGAGATCGCCATCGTGCGTCCAAATTTTTTGGTTAAATTAGTAATTGACAGATTAGACATCTTGTTTCCTCTCAAGCAACGAGTTTTTCAGTTTGAGCGTCGAAAATTCTGATTTCCTTAAAATGTAGATTCACTATCTCCCCCGATGAAAGATATATGTCTCCTGGCAAAACCGCTTTGACCAAGTGTCCATCGATTTTAAAAGTAACCACATTTTCTGCCCCCAGAGGTTCAAAAACATAAACCTCGGCTTTTATAGTACCTTCCTCAGTCAGTGCTATGTTTTCTGGTCTCACCCCTAAAATCACCTTGCGGGAGGTATCTTGTTTCTCCATAGCTCGTAGCTGCTCTTCCTCCAAGGGAATAAAATAACTACCATTAATAATCACTCCCAATCGCTCTTTTTGTAATAATTCCCCCGGAATAAAATTCATACCTGGACTACCAATAAAACGGGCCACAAAAAGGTTGGCCGGGTAGTGATATACCTCATGAGGCGATCCGATCTGTTGAACATCACCAAAGTTCATTACCACAATTTTATCTGCCATAGTCATAGCCTCTACCTGATCATGAGTAACATAAATAGTAGTCGCCTTTATAGACCTCTGCAGTTTCTTGAGTTCTCCCCGGGTTATCTCCCTCAGTTTAGCATCGATATTAGAAAGGGGCTCATCTAACAAAAAAACTCGGGGACGTCGCACAATTGCTCGACCTAACGCTACTCTCTGTCTCTGGCCACCGGTCAGCTTTCGGGGTTTTTGGTGTTTAATTCCATCTATCTGTAAAAACTTGAGCACTTCTTCTGTTCTCTTTTCTACCTCTTCCTTAGGTAAACCTTCTGCTCGTAGAGGAAAAGCCACATTATCATATACTGAAAGATGGGGATAAAGGGCATAGAGTTGGAAAACAAAAGCAATGTTGCGAGCAGCTGGTCCCAGGTCAGTTACATCTTCTTGATCGAAAAAAATTCTTCCGGAATCAGGAACTTCCAGACCAGCGATACAGCGCAAAGTAGTAGTTTTGCCACATCCTGAGGGCCCAAGAAGAACAACAAACTCCCCCTCTTCTACTTGAAAAGAGATTTCCTTAATCGCCTCCACCTGGCCAAATCTTTTAGATAAGTGTTCTACTCGAACTAAGGACATCTCATTATGCCCCCTTCCTCTCCTCGAGCTCCTCCAAAGAGGGAATGTGAGAGAACAAGATATAAAGTCCAGCCCCAATCCCCAAAAAAGCAAACCCATAATGATAAAGAAAAAAAGTAAACGGTTGACAAAGACTAAAGATGCCAAAAAGAATCATTCCCATTGAGAATGGTTCCATAAATTTTTTTAACCGAGCAAAATACCACACAGTTATCTACTCCTTTATCGCACCAAAGGTAAAACCTCGAACCAAATTATCCCCAAGAAGGAAAGTAAAAATCACCACTGGAATTACCATCAGAAAAGACCCGGCTGCAATTTGCCCCCAATTAACACCAGCCGTTCCCAGAGATTGGGCAATACCAGGAATAGCAGTACGAGCGTTCTCTCCCGTTAAAAGAAGGGCAAAGGTAAATTCATTCCAGGTCATAACCAGATTAAAAATGGCAGTAGCTGCCATCCCTACTCTCATTTCCGGAAAAACAAATTTGAAAAAAGCTTGAAACCGGGAGTAACCATCTACCAAAGCCACTTCCTCATACTCTTTGGGGATATCATCTATAAAACTTATCATCATCCACACCGAAAAAGCTAAATTGAAAGCAGTATACATGATGATAAGGCCACCCCTGGTGTCAAAAAGCCCCAGAGCTCGACACATAATAACCAACGGTATAGCAACCACTACCGGAGGTAGCATACGACTACTTAAAATCACAAACAGAAGGTCATCTTTTCCCCGAACAGTCATTCGCGAGAAAACATATCCCGAAAGAGCCCCCAAAAAAGTAGCCAGAATAGTGCTGATAAAAGAAACAATAATACTATTAGTAAACTGCCGTGCAAAAGCCGAAGGTTTGGATTCCACCTCAATACCTCTCACCCTTCCCAGTGCTCCGCCTGTGCCAGTGAAGAAAATATCCCGGAAGTTGTTAAATTGAGGTTTCCAAATCCACTTGGGAGGAAAAGAAAAAGCCTCCGCTTTGCTTTTGGTAGCAGTAGAAAACATCCAATAAATGGGGAAAAAGTAAACCACCAGTATAACCAACAAAACCACTACGATAACTCGATTTTTAGCTTTTCTTCTTTGAAATTCATTCATGGTTTTCCCCCTAAGCCCGTCGAACACGATTGAGATAATTAATATAGATATTGCTTAAAGCAATAACAATAATTAAAAGAATATAAGCCAAAGCACAAGACCTACCCGTATGCCAATAGGAAAAAGCTAACTTATAAATGTAAATGTAATAAGGAATAAGTTGAGTGGAATAGCCTGGCCCGCCTTCAGTTAGAACATAAATCACATCAAAAAATCGGAAAGCATCCATAGTCCGGAAAAGAAGTGCTAAAGTAAGAACCGGAGCGACATAAGGCAAGGTAATGTAGCGAAATTTAAACCAGCCTGAGGCCCGGTCCACATCGGCTGCTTCGTAAAGGTAACGAGGCACACTGGAAAGTCCTGCCAAACTCAAAAGCACTATAAATGGAGTCCAAATCCAAACATCAGTGATTACTAAGGAATAAATAGCATACTCATAGCTGGTGGTCCAGGCAATTTTAGGAATTCCAAAAAGTGCCCCTAAAATATAATTGACAATTCCCCAATTGGTATCTAACATAAAACGGAAAAACTTACCCACCACCACCGGAGAAAACATCATGGGAAGAATAAAAAGAGTGGTTAAGACTCTTTTCCCATAAAATTCCCGATTTAAAAGCATGGCAATACCAAAGCCTAAAATAAATTCGAAAATTACTGCCAAAAGCACGAATTCCCCGGTAGCCACAAATCTTTCCCATACATCTTTTTGTTGAAAAAGAAAACTATAGTTCTTAACTCCTATAAAAACCGGTGGATTAGCCGTATTAGCTGAATAATTGCAAAAACTTAAATAGAGCGACCAGACCAAAGGAAATACTATCAGGAAAAGCAAGAAGGCAAAGGTAGGTAAAAGGAAAAAGTAGAGCATCCCTCGATCTGTTACCCGGTTGGCCCAGGTATTCTGGATTCCTGGCAACTTATTCCCTCCTAAGTCTTTGCTCTATCGGGGGGCAGTTGCCCCCCGATAGAGCAATAATTTCTCAGTCATAGTATCCGGCCATTTCCAAAATTACTTCATGCCGTTCAGCAATAAGGTCCATCGCCTCTTCAGGAGTGTACCTTCCCAAAAGAGCAGCATTTATGATTTCAGCCATTACTGTTCCCATTTCATTGTATTCAGGAATTTCCCAATAATCACGAAGTACAGGATAACTAGCTCGAGCCACCTTGTTAACCGGGGCGAAATCAAGATACTGGTCATCTTCTACAATAGATTTAAGACAACTAAACATCCCTGCCTGTGCCCATTTCCACTGTACTTCAGGGGAAATCCACCATTCCAAGAATTTTAGGGCTTCTTCTTTGTGGGGGCTATAAGCAGAAATGGACATCCCCTGTCCACCTAACTGGACCCACCATTCTTTCTCCCGAGGGGTGGGACAAAAGTCAATTTTATCCCAATACAGGGAAAGATCGGGATCCAACAAACCAGGATAAAAAGCAAGGTAAGTAGTCATCATGGCTATTAAACCTTGCTGCATAGCAGTATTCACTTCATCCATACCATAGTTGGTAGAACCAGGAGGACAAAATTGATAAAGGTCTACCCAGAAACGAGCAACTTCTTTACCAACTTCATTGTTGAGGATACTTTTTACTCTTTTGGTTTCCGGATCCCATAGTTCTCCTCCAAAGGACCACAAACAGCCTAAAAATACATCAGTCAACCCCCCCCCGAGGGTATGGGCGCTTGCCACAGACCTACTCCATAGAGATTCTGCTCCGGACGAGTAAAGAACTCAGCTATATCTCGGAGCTGGCTCCAAGTCTCAGGAGGCTTAAGGTTATAACCATATTTTTCTTTAAAAGCAGCTTGTTCTGTAGGGTCATCAAAAAGATCAGTTCGGTAAGCCATTCCACAAAAGTCCCCCAGGGCTGGCACTCCATAGTACTTACCACTTCCATCGGGGTACTCGCAGAAGGATTCAACAAAAGTCTCATAGTAATCTTCAGGATTTACATGCTGGTTAAACCAGTCAGTAATATCTACTAAATGGTTACCCACTACTGCTTCCCCTAACCACTGAGAATCAGGGAGAACGATGTCGAAGCTAGTTTTTCCCGAAGCAAATTCGGTAAATACCTTATCGTGGTATTGGGGCCAAGGGATGGGATCTCCTTTTACCTTTATCCCGGTCTGAGCAGTAAAATCTTCTGCAAGAGCAATCAGGGTGTCCATTGGAGCCCAAGCTGCCCAAGTGATAGTAAGCGTAACTTCTTCTTTCTCCTGAGCAACTGCACCTCCTACTAAACCTATCACTAAAAACATTACCAAAATTAACAGAATTGGTTTACGCATTAGTAACCCTCCTTTTTTCTAAAATAAAAATACTAAAACAATCTACTATCTAAAACTACTTTCACCCTTTTTTCTCCCACCTCCTTTTTTAAAACTTTGGCTCTATCTCAGGGTCAAATTTTAATAGCATTCATCACTCTCAAGCATACTTAAACTTAATCTTACCTTCCTTTTGTCGAGCTTCGGTTAAAATAGAGGCATACTCTCGATCGTGGGTAGCACATCCTGTATTTTTCTGGCGTACTAGAAGTTCCATACAGTTATCACAGAGAGTACACCATTTTATTTCCTGGGTTTTACCTGCCTTTAACTTGACTGGAAGTAAGGGGTCAGCAAAAGACTGCCTACCAATAGCTACCAAATCTACTACTCCATCTCGGATATTTTTATCTCCCCAGTAAAGCAGGTTATTTTTACCTTCTTCTACTCCTTGAAAACCATTTTTACCATCTCGAAAAACAGAATAAGCTGAACCGATAACCGCTACTTTTGGAGACACAACTTTCTTTACTTCTCTCTGAAAAGTATGGTGAAGATAAGCATAATCAGGAACTCTTTTATCCGGATGGGCCAATGCCACAGTAAGGTTGGGATTACCAGCCGAAACTAAGATAAAATCAGCCCCACGCTCTTCTAACCCCCGAATCAAATCCAAAGGCTCAGAAAGGTCCATACAAGAAGTATCCGGACCAGCACATCCCTGACCTCCAGGAATTCCTTCCCACATGGTTATCTTAGATCCTATCAGAAAGTTAGGATCGCTAATTTCTTTGGCAATTCTCTCATAAATCTCGTACGCGAAACGGCGCCGATTTTCCCATGGTCCACCATATTTCCAGTTTCGATCGTTATAGGGTCGCAAAATCTGAGTACCCAGATAACCGTGGCACAACTTTATATCCACCCCATCAGCACCTGCATCATGGGCAATCTTAGCTCCCAGTACAAACTGGTCTATAATTTCATCCACTTCGTCTTTATGTTTGGTAGAATAGAAATGCAGCACAGTGGAAGTTAAAAAATACAGCAGGAAATAGAAACTCCATTGCCAGCACCCTTAAAATAAATTACCCTTTTAGAAGCTGAATCTAAAGGGGGTAAAGAAAGGATGCTAACAATGGAGCAAATATATCATATCAGATTTGAACATCATGAAAAAGGTAAATCATTGAGAAGGATAGCCCAAGAAACCGGATTTAACTTCCGAACGGTTCGGAAGTATGTGGAAAGGGAGGATTTTAACATCAAGAAAAAAGCTATTCATACCCGGAAAGGTAAACTGGATCCCTATAAAGAAACCATAGATAAGTGGCTTACTGAAGACCTAAAAGCCCGACCTAAGCAAAGGCATACTGCTCAACGAGTCTATAATAGACTAAAAGAGATTTACCAGGATGACTTCCAGGTTTCTGATAGAGCAGTGAGAGCTTATGTAGCAAAGAAAAAGAAAGAGCTATCTTCCGGAAGTAAAGCTTATCTTCCCTTAGAGCATAAACCAGGAGAATCTCAGGTAGACTTTGGGGAGTGTCAGTTTATAGAACGAGGTATTAAATATGATGGTTTTTATCTTAACCTCTCTTTTCCTCACAGTAATGGAGGATATCCTCAGTTATTCAAAGCTCAAAATCAAGAATGCCTGTGCCAGGGGCTACAGGATATCTTCCTCCATATAGGAGGAGTACCGAGGGAGATATGGTTTGATAACTTATCTCCGGTAGTAAATGCTATAGGTAAAGAGGGAGCAAGAGATTTGAATAAAGGATTCTTAAGATTTGCCCTGCATTATGGATTTTCCAGTAACTTCTGTAATCCCGGGAGTGGTAATGAGAAAGGGCATGTAGAAAACAAAGTAGGCTATCATAGAAGGAACTTTTTAGTACCTATACCAGAGTTTAATGACCTCACTGAATTTAATCGTCAGCTCTTAACCATAGGTGACCAGGATATGAAAAGACCCCACTACCAAAAAGATGGTAGCATTGCGGAGCTCTTTATCCAAGACAAAAAAGCTCTCCTTCCTTTACCTAAAATCCCTTTTGAAGTATATAGGTTGGAGAAAGGAAAAGCTGATAACTATGGTAAAGTGAAATTTGATAATCGTATATACTCCAGTAGCCCCGACTATGCCCACAGCCAGATATGGATAAAAGCCGGAGCTTACACAGTAGAGATAATGGATGCTGACTATCATACCATCGTTACCCATCCCCGGCTTTATGGGAGAGAGAAAGAATCCATGAAGTGGGAGCCTTATCTGGACTTGATAGCTCAAAGACCAAAAGCCTTAAAATACACTGGCTTCTTTGACCAGCTTCCCCTATCTCTCCAAGACTACTTTACCGAATGTGACCATAAAACCAAAAAGGAGACTTTGCAGATGTTAGCCCGGATGGTTAAAAAGAGTGGAATGGATGTTTCCACTCAGATCTTACAAGAGATACTTCACCAGGGAATTAAAGATCCCGATAGTATATGGGCCTATTACTGTCGGCTGACTATGGAAGACTCAGATAACTTATCTCTGAAACTTCCCCCGGGAGTTCCGGAAGTTAAGGAATATCATACTGATATCTCCCCCTACGATAACTTACTGCGAGGAGGTAGAGACTAATGGAAGCAAGGGAAGCAACGATAAAAGAATACTGTAAGCAATTAAAAATGGGGAAGGTATTCTATCAGGAATACCAGGATATTCAGGCTGACACTCAGGAAGCTTTTCTGGCAGAACTTCTATCCCGGGAACTGGAACATAGAGAAATGACCAGGAAAAATAGGAATCTTAAAGCAGCCAACTTTGATAGGATAAAAACTTTTGAAGGTTATAGCTTTGATAATATCCAATTACCTGCTTCTTTAACTGTGGAAGATATCAAGAAGATAGAACCAGTAAAAAGGAAAGAAAATCTAATCCTTTATGGACCAGTGGGAACTGGTAATTATCGAAAGTTTTTGTTTATGGAAAGATTTCTAATGAAAGCCTGTTAAATTAAGAGGTTCCTATTAAAAATCTTTCCATAATAATTACCGGCAGAATTCTTCCAGCCAATGTAGAAGTTCTGTATCCTCTGTCCACCCAGGTGTATCTGCGGAAACTACTTCTGGATAGGCAGATTCCAGTGCAATCCTTTTCAGCTCCGTATCAGCCCTGAGGTAAATTTCTGTAGTAGTAACACTGACATGGCCCAGGAGATCACGGATGTATATCAGATTTACTCCTGATTCCAGCAGATGGAGTGCTTTGGTATGGCGAATCATGTGGGGATGAATTGCTTCGGGGAAAACCACCTGGGGATGAAGCTGTTTTGCCCTGGTAAAATATTTGTTTAAAATATAGGTGATTCCGGGCCGGGTAAAAGGTTGATATCGACTGTTATAAAAAAGCGGACTCTGTTGCCGGCTGTTCTCCAATAGATGGTTTTCTGCCATATAGGCCTGGAGGAGATGATGGGTTTTATCCATCAGAGGAACAACTCTCTTTTTGTTACCTTTCCCGGTTAGGGTAATGGTGGTAGGTTTTGTTAACCTGACAGCTCTGACTTTTAAGTCTATCAGTTCCTGTACTCGGGCTCCTGTATCATAAAGAGTGACCAACATGGCTAAATCACGGCGTCCCTTTTTGGTGGATGTATCAGGTTGTTCCAGCAGAAATTTCAATGCCTCCTTGCTCAGGTAATCGATGGGAGAGTACTGCCTTTTCTGGAAAGGAATTCCCAGAATTTTCTGGCTTTCAAAAAGTAGATCGGGACATTCTGTCTGGGCATACCGGTAAAAACTGTGAATGGCGGCCAGTCTCTGGTTTCTGGTATTAATACTGACATTCCGGACTTTCTCCAGCCAGGTCAGGAATCCTCTAATCTCACAAGAGGTGATATCTCTGAAGGTCAGGTATTCAGGTCTAATCCCCTGCTCCTCTTGGAGATAAAGGAGAAGTTGTTTAAAAGTATCCCGGTAAGACTTGATGGTATGGGAGCTGACATTCCGCTGTCCGGGTAGGAAATCAGCCAGATAATGGGTCAGAGAATGCGGGCAAAATCAGTCTGCTTCATTTGCTTGCCCCTCCGGTATCAACCAGGCACAGCTTGCTGCTACTTTAGCCGTTATATCTGAGTATAAATCCGCTGTCAATCGTAGATACCGTTGGCTGCCTCGTAAATCTTCATGACCAAGGTATACTGAAAGGTAGGGAAGGCAGTTGCTTAAGTCCCGGCCGGTTAGAACCCACTTCTTTAGACAATGGACACTGAAAGTATGCCGGAGGTCATGCAAGCGGGGACCTTTTCCCGAATGGGATATCCCCGCTTGCCACAATACTTTGCGAAACAGGGAATATAGGGTGGAGCTGGCATAATGACCGCCATGGGGAGAGGGATAAAAAGGATAGTTACCACTCTTATCGGCCAGAACTGTCATTCGGTAGTTACGGCACCGCTCCTGCAGACTGAGCGACATAGGAATAAGCCGTTCTTTACCAAACTTGGTATCGGTTATGAGCAGTGTCCCTTGATTTAAATCAACATTCTCAATGGTCAAATTCACTGCCTCTGAAATTCTCAAGCCACAACCATAAAGCATCCGGATGATCAATGGCAGGATAAGATGGCGATAGGGGGATGCTTTGGTTGCTGGATAACAGTCACAGACATTGAATATTGCCCGCAGTTCTTCCTCAGAAAAAATGTAGGGCAGATATGAATATCTATCCACTGTAACCAGGGCGCGGGGATAAGTATAGGCGGGATAACCTAAGCGGTTCATATATTCAGCCAGTCCTCGCAGGAGGGAAATTCTGTGGCTCTGGTTGGAGATGGTTTCATTAGGATTTCGTTTGGTCCAAGCCAGAACCAGTTTTTTCGGCAGACAGACAGTCGTTAGATTCCAAGACTGGACAAAAATATCGAACCTTCTAAGCATCGCCTTTCCCTTTTCAAACTTATAGCCCAGCGCTTTTTTCTCCTCCAGATACCCTTGAAGCGGAGCTGAAAGTATACTGTGGAAAACCAGAGCATCAGTCATGGGCCAATACCTCCTCGGGATCAAGGGCACAGGCTTTTAACCCTTTCATGCTGGTGCGGAGATATACTGCAGTTGACCTGGAATCCACCTGTCCTAATATTTCTGAGATCAGAGGTAGAGGGGTTCCCTGCTCCAGTAGGGTGCTGGCCAGTGAGTGGCGGAGGGAATGTAACCCATGGCGCTTTCCTGGAGGAACGACAATGCCGGCTGCTCTGGTATATTTGGTGATGATATTATGCAGATTGGCGTTCTCTCCAAAAGCGGTATAAGGAGCACATAGTCTTACAAAAAGGTAAGGGGAATCACAAATTGGTCTACCGTTTTTCAGATAATCAATCAGTGCCCAGCCCAGGTCATTCAGGATAGGATAAGTGACTTTAACTTTAGTTTTTTCTTGAATGATACTTATGGTTCTTGTCCTCCAGTCCAGGTCAGAAAGCTTCAACGATTTTACATCTCCTACCCGCATACCCAGTCTTGCTACCAAGAGGAGGATGGCATAGTCCCTTTTCCCTTGGGGATTTCCCCGGTCTAAGGAAGCCAGCATCTGCTTTACCTCTGCTGGTTTCCAAGTGGAAGGGAGGGGTAGTAATAACGGCTTTGCTTCGGGACACTGACTGATAAATCAGCTGTAGTATAGCCGTTCTGATAAAGAAAACGCAGGAATACTCTAAGCGTAGTAAGGATGGCAGCTATACTTTTTTCATGGTGGGGGAAGATGGTCTTCACATAATCTGAGATGATAAGCGGTGTTATTTCATTTACCTCTTGTATTCCCCTCAGTGCCAGGTAATCCACGAAGAAGAATAATCTTTGCTGCCGGCTGCGCATGCCGCGCCTTGAATACTCATTTGCCTGGCATTCCTGTTCATAGGCAGTAAGGATATGCTCAAACTGAGGTGGTTTGACATAACCCGGTTTCTTTACTATCCGCCGGATAATGACCCCATGCAACTGGTAATCACCCAAAAGACGGATACTGCGGATAGCGTGTTTAGTCCCTTGAGGATAGGATTGCAGGTAATAATTAACGGTACATCCGTACCGTTCTTCCAGGAACTTTTTCCCCAGCTCCTCGGGAAAGAACTCCTCTCCCTGGGACTGGGCAAAAGCCTGGAACCTTCGGAAAAGAGACCTGAACCCACAGAGCGAATTATACGAGTAACCCAGCTTTGTTAGTTCCTCAACAACTTTGGCCGTTAGTTCACTAATAGTAAGTTTCGTTTCCATGATATACCCCCTTGAATGGATTTGTAACACCCATTCTGAGGTATTATGGAAAGAAATAAAAGCCCAGATCCTTGCAGATAAAGAGTATATTCTTATTTCTTTCCATAAACAAAAACTTTCGATAATTACCGTTATGGAAAGCTTTCCATAACGGTAAAAGCCATCTGGCGACTGCTATAGGAGTAGAAGCCTGTAATCAAGGTCAAAGGGTAAAATTCTTCTCTACTGCTTCCTTAGTAAATCAGCTTACCGATCTCAAAGAGAGGGGGGAACTGAGGAAGTTTATGAACCAGATAGAGAAATGTGACCTCTTGATTTGTGATGAATGGGGTTATGTACCTTTGGAGAGAGGAGGTGCTCAATTACTTTTTCAGGTGATATCGGAATGCTATGAAAAACGGAGCGTCATTATTACTACCAATCTGGAATTCAGCAAGTGGAATGGAATATTTTATGATGAGAGGATGACAGCCGCCATCATTGACCGTTTAATTCACCACAGTCATGTCAAGGCCGGCCTTAAATTGACCCACTTTGGCCGGTTTAAAATTGACCCACCTCCTGCTTTTTAACCTGATGAATTAGAATTAGGTGCTCCATAAA
>JASGLU010000056.1 GCA_030156825.1 Candidatus Atribacteria bacterium
TACCTAAACTGGTTAAGTACTCTATAACTTTCAGACCGGCCTTTGTGGCTGGAATTTTAATCATGGCATTTGGGCCAATTTTGGCAAGTTGAAGAGCTTAATCATTCTATTTAATATTGACAGCCAATCTCCCAGTTAGATCTCCATTCTTTATCAGGGCTAAACCATCATTTAGTTCTTCCAAAGTAAGAATCTTACTAATAATTGGTTTAACCTTAGCCTCCCTTATCAGCTCCAAACTATCCTCGATGTCTGATCTGGTCGCAGCTCTAGTACTAAGAATATCAATTTCATTTAAGTGACATTTCAAAGCATTAAAAGAAATTTCCGTAGAATAGGCAATAAAAACTAATTTACCACCTTTCCTTAAAGAATTTATTCCTTCCCGGACAGTATCATTGGTACAAGCAAATAAGGCTACATAATCCGCCCCCCTTCCATCGGTATAGTTAAAAACTGCTTTGCTCCAATCTAATTTTTGGCCATTCAACACCTTCTTGACACCCAAGTTTCGCATTGTTTCCAGTTTATTATCAGAAATATCAATTCCAATAATATTAGCTCCTAAATTTTGGGCAACCTGTATAGCATGCAAACCAAGTCCTCCACCACCACCTACTATTACCAAATAATCTCCTTCTTTTATTCCGGCTCTCCGGACAAAAGCATGATAACTGGTTGCAACCGCATCGGAAACAACAGCAGCTTGTTCAAAACTAATATTCGAGGGTTTAGGCAGCAAGCAGGCTTCTGGAACCGCCACATACTCGGCAAACCCTCCATTAAATTCAAATCCTAAGCGACCCTTAAGGTTTTCACAGATAGTTTCTCTTCCTGCCAAACAAGACCTACAATTTCCACAGGAAACATAGTAAGATACTAAAACCTCATCACTAACTTTAAAATCTTTTACACCCTGACCTATCTCTTCAACAACTCCTGCTATTTCATGACCTGGAATTAGAGGAAGTTTCTTGGTAGGAACTAACCCTTGTTGGATTTTCAAGTCGGTTCCACAAACTCCGGCTGCTTTAACTTTTAGCAAAACCTCTGCGTTTCCAATTTTAGGCTTACTAACCTCTTCTAACACTAGAGGTTTGCCATACTCTTTCAATACCATGGCTTTCATCGGTATCACCTTATCTTTAACGCCTTAAATACTTACTGCCATAAAGGCCTGTAGGTTTGATTAAAAGAACAATTAGCATCAATATAAAAGGTGCTATATTAGCCAAAGGAGCCCATATAAGAGATCCAAAAGAAACAATCTGACCAACTATAAAAGAAGAAATAAGTGTTCCCTTTATACTACCTAATCCTCCGATAATGACAACCATGAAGGCAAAAGAAGTTATACTTAAACCCATATCTGGAACCACCATTATCATAGGAGCATGTAATCCTCCCGCCAATGCTGAAAGCGAAGCTGCTAAAATAAAGGTTAAGGTAAAAAGCTTGTAAACGTTTATCCCTAATGCTTCAACTTTTTCTGCATCATCAATTCCAGCTCTCACCGCTGTTCCAACTATAGTCTTATTAAGAAAATACCAAACACCTAAATATATCAATATTGCAAGGAGAATAACAAATACTCTATAACCTGGTACATCTGTTCCTAAAATAGGTATAGTACCTCCGATTGGAGCTTTAACAGGTTTTGGAGCTAACCCCCAAATATACTTAATTATGCCAACTCCTGCTAAATTGACACCAAAGGATAAAATCATTGAAAACATTATAGGCTTTTTATAGATTTGTCTATATATTAGTTTTTCTATAGAGTAAGCAATAAAGAGAACCGCTATTACACCTGTTAATAACCCAAGCCAAAAGTTACCTGTTATATTGATCAACGTATATGTAATATGAGCACCAAGAGCATAGTAGAAAAACTGGTCAAGACTAATAACCCTCATCAAGCCATAACATAAAGAAAGGCCAACGGTTAGTAAAAAATACACACCCGACATGCCTAAACCAAGCACAAATGCTGAAATAGCAAGTTTTATATCTATTTCCATCGAATTCACCTACCAACTAACTGGTTTATTATTGTTTTTGGTGATTGATTTATGAACAATTCCCTCTAAAGAGCCAACTATCCCCTTTTCTCCCCTTATCATTATTGCGACCAACATGATTCCCACCACTAATTCCCAGTGTGATACAATTTGGCTAATAATATCTTTTAAGCCAATAAATATTAAAACTCCTGCAACGGGTCCAAAAAGTGTTCCTGCTCCCCCAAGCATTGAGATAGCTACTGCTTCAACCGCCTTACTAACATCTGCAATGCTCGGCGAAACAAAACCAAGATAAATAGCATTCAATGAACCAGCTAACGCTGCTGTTGTGTTAGCTATAACAAAGGCAAGCCATTTTACATTAAAGGCATTGTATCCAAGGAATCTTAGTTTTTCTTCATTAATTTTTACCGCAAGGCAGGCAGCTCCAAAAACGGAACGATCCATTAAATAATCATACAAAAACCACACACCTATAGCGATAAGAAAAGAAAAATAAACTATGCCTTTTGTTGTGCTCAAATCAATTATTACAGTAGAATCAATCTTGCTTAAAAACCACAGTCCATTATCTCCATGAGTATATTTTACTAGCACTTTTTGAAGTAGGAAAAAGCCTATCGCACAGAAAGCCAGGTTGGATAGGGTAAAATATGAGCTACTCAAACGTACAAGAAAAACACCGGCAACGATACTTACCATCAAGCCCATTAAAACACCAACTAGTATACCTATGTAAGGATTGGTACCAACATAATAAAGATAGAAAGCAGTCCCATATGCTCCAGCTGCAAGATACACTGGCTGGCCAAAAGAAACTAGGCCTAATCGCCCAATAAGAAAGCTACACCCCATTACATAAATACTTTGTATTACAACTTCAAGCACAAAGGCTTCAGGCAATACATATCTAAGCAGGTATAGGACTACAAACACAACGACAATTATGTATCTTCTATCAAAGAACATCGATTTTGATAGTTTCATGATTGTGCTTATCCCCCTATCATCATTGTATATACAAAATAAAACTTATCACAAAAAACGGCTGTAACTGGCTTGCTGGATTTCTTGTGTATCACTTATTTCAACAACCATCTTCCCTTCTTTAATACCATAAACTCTTTGGGCTATTTTAGAAATAAAAGAAAGATTTTGATCCACTATGACTAAAGCAGTATTTTCACTAAGCTCGCAAAATACAGTCGCTAAATCACTAACTATCCCAGGGGCTAAGCCTTCAGTGGGTTCGTCGAGTAAAAGAACTTTTGGACTACCAAGAATAGCTCTCCCAATCATCAACATTTGTTTTTCTCCTCCACTAAGGCCTGCGCCCTTCTTATCGAGAAGTATCTTCAGTTTTGGAAAATACTTAAAGACTTTGCTCCAATCGTAGTCGCCAGTAGCATAACTGGAAAGCTTCAAATTTTCTCTAACCGTTAAATCTTGAAACACCCCTTTATCCTGATGAACATACTTTAATCCCGCTCTGGCCACCTCAAAAGGTTTCCTTCCAGTTATTTCTTCACCCTCATAGACAACAAAACCGCTTGTAGGTTTTAAAAGAGCAGCTACACATTTAAGAAGGGTAGTTTTACCCGCACCATTTCTTCCCACTATCGCTATCCTCTCGTGGGGTCCTAAATTGAAGCTAACACCAAATAGTACCTTGGATTGCCCATATGATGCGCTAATATCATTAACTTTTAAGATAAAAGCGTCTTCCAAGTCAAACACTCCTTAAGTAAAATTAATCTACAAAATAATTCTATTCTAATTAAGTTATTATTGTTATACTCCTCCCCAGTAACTTTTGCGCACCTGGGGATCCTCTAAAACTTCCTCAACTTTGCCTACTGCAATAATTTTTCCTTCCACCATAACTCCAACCCGTTCTACCAGATCTGTAATTTTTGAAATTTTATGTTCTACTATAACTATGGTTTGTTGTTTAGCATGTTCTTTCAGGGTCATTAAGACTTCATCAATTTCTGCCTCGCTCAGTCCTGCAAAAGGTTCATCAAGAAGCAAAACTTCAGGATCGATTACCAAAGCCATAGCTATTTCTAATATTCTCTTTTCTCCTAAAGAAAGCTCCCCAGCATAACGATTAGCAAGTCTGTTCAAACCAAAAGTAATTAAGCACTTTTCTATTTTCTCAGAAATAGCACTATCCAATCTATGTAAGCACATACCTAACACGGAGGGTGAATATTGGAGTCTGTAACAAGCTAATTTGATATTATCAATTACTTTAAGGTTATCAAAGGTTGAAGTAAGTTGAAAAGTTCTTGCTATCCCTAAACTAACACGTTGCTCTGGACTAAGTTCTGTTATATCTTTATTTTTATAATATACTTTACCGCTATCAGGAATGAAGCCACCGGTTAAGATATTGAAAAAAGTTGTTTTACCCGCACCGTTTGGCCCAATAAGCCCTATTATTTCATTTTCCTTAATATCAAAAGATACACCATCTACAGCAATCAAACCGTTGAATTTCTTAGTAATATTCTTTGTCTTAAGAATTGTCTCTGAAGAATTCACTTATAACAACCTTTCTCTTCTAAACTTTAAGTCTCGCATCTGCTAAATACTTATTAGCAGATGCGAGACTTAAATAAATCATTCTTCCATTAGTATCCTAAGGACTCTAACGAAGGATACATCTCTTCGCCACCCAAAGCATCAATTACTTCAAAAAAATCCCACTTACTAGTTTGTTCATCCAGCCCTTTACCTCTAACCAAGAAGGCAGCGTAGTCATAAATTGGTTGATGGTCAATCCTCCACTTAGCTGGGCCCTTAACACAAACGAAATCAGGATTATCCATTATCGCTTTTTGGATATCTTCTGGTTCAAAACTCCCAGCCCTTTCTACAGCCTCAAATAGCTGTGTAGTAGCTATATAGGCGATAGTAGCGTAAGCATCAGGAGGTCCACCGTACTTCTCAGTATAACCTTCAACATAGCTCTCGGCCATTTTCACAACTTCCTGGTCCTCAAATCCGCTCAGATCATGGTAGAAAAAGTGCATACCATACAATCCCTCCCTAGCCTCTGGAGGAAGCCCTTCAGCAACAACGTTAGTAACAAAAGAGTTAAAAATAACCATTTCGTTGTGGAGCCCCATATCATAACTTTGTTTAATCAACGCTATGGCATCGCCACCAAATTGAGCAGATATAAATACTTCCGGGCTTACAAATTTAACTTTTTCCAAAACAGTTGTAAAATCACTAGTTCCAACAGCTACCTCATCACTACCTACGATAGTTCCACCATATTTTTCACATGCGGCTTCCAAGCCACTTCCAATATCCCATCCCCAAGCATCAGATCTGCTTAGAAAAAATATGTTCTTCTTTCCAAGAATATTTATTGCAGCATAACCTGCCATATAACCGACTGTCCAAGGCGTATAGCCAGCGGCAAAGGTACAATCAGCCAAAGAACCTTTCTTAAAGGACTCTAAGGGAGCAACATTTACAGGAAAATAAGGAAAGGGGTCTTTTTTGCAAAGCTCGTTAATAGCCATTGCAAGAGGAGCCCAAACTTGACCAACCACAGCGTGCGCCCCTTGTTCTTTCAAGTATCTAAACCTCCTGACCCCCACATTAATATCTACCTCATCGTCCATAACTGTTGCCTCAACTTTTACCTTTCCCCACGGCATGTTTAGGCCGCCCTTTTCATTTACTTCATCTACAGCAAGTAAAATTGCTTCTTCTTGGGTTTCAGCTACAGCAGCAAAAGTCCCCGTCAATGGTAGAAGTACACCAAGATTGAAGGTTTCAGGTTCATCTGCAGACATACCTATAGCAGGAAGCAGCATAGCCACCAAAACTATAGCTAACAAGAAAACCAATACTCTTTTCCCACTTCTCATGTTTTTACCTCCTCAGCAATATGTTTTTAATTTCTAACAAAAACACCATTCCACATTTTACAGGAGAAAACTACCGATAACCATTATCCATTTAGAACTACCATTGTTTTGAGAATTGTTTAACCACCTCCTTATTCAAGGTTTATTCAAATACCTATCCCTGCGGATGGATAACAACTTTTATGGCATTATCAACTCTGTTAACAAATGTATCAAATGCTTTATCAATCTCTTCCAAAGGAAAAGAATGAGTTATCAAAGGTGATAAATCAATTTTACCCTGAGCCATTATTGACAAGGCCCTTCCTACATTTCGACGTCCCTCTCCCCGGACAGTATAAAGTTGTATTTGCTTTTTAACAGCCTTAGACATGTTCACAGTAACAGGATCTTTATAAAAGGCAACCATCACTATCTTTCCACCCGCAATAGCTAAGTCAAGAGCGGTCTCTAAAGAAGAAGAGGTCCCCGCCGCATCAAAAACTACATGTGCTCCGAATCCATTAGTTATTTTTTTAACTATATCAATGGGATCTTCCTTTTCTTTAACATTTACTACATAATCAGCTCCCACCTTCCTGCCTACCTCGAGTCTGCTTTTTCGAGTACCAACAAGCACTACATTATCAGCCCCTAAACCACGCCCAACTTGTACCAACGTTAATCCTACCGGCCCGGGTCCAATTACAACAATAGTGTCACCAGCCACATAACCACCAAAAATATTGAAAGCATAAAGTGCACACCCTGCAGTAGTTGCAAGAGTTGCGTAATCGAAAGAAATATTGTCGGGAATTCTGTATAAAGTATTAACGTGATTAACGGTATATTCAGCAAAGCCACCATCAACAGTCATACCACCAGCAGCATGGCCCTTTTCCTTATTACCATAGTTAAGGCAAACAGTATAGTTTCCCATTATACAGTTGTAACAGCGACCACAACCTTTATGAACTTCAACTGCCACTCTTTCTCCTACATTAAATTCATCAACACCTTCTCCCAACTCGACCACGGTACCCGCATATTCATGTCCCATTATGAAATGTTCACCAAATAGAGGTTGTCCTGGTAAACCATGATCCCTAATTTCCACATCTGTACCACAGACCCCGCAAGCTTCAACGCGAAGCAAAACTTCTCCAGGACCAGGTTTAGGAACAACTACTTCCTTAACTTCTATTTTCCCTTTAGCCACAAGACAAGCAGCTTTCATTTTTTCAGGGATACTCATTCACTTATATCCTCCACTTCCTTCTTTTTAAGATTTTGCCACCTTTCCGCCTTTAACACTTCCGGATTAGCTACGTTATCAGGTAAATAACCATTTAGAAGATCGACAACTCTTTTAACGGCACTAACAGCCATTCTAACAACGCATTCTTTGGTCAATGCGGCAGTATGAGGTGTTAGCACAACATTATCCATTTTTAACAATGGATTACTAGAATCTATAGGTTCTTTCTCAAATACATCCAGTGCAGCACCTCTAATAATGCCTCTTTGAAGAACCTCAATTAAATCTTGTTCCCTTACAACACCTCCACGTGAAGTGTTAATCAGATATGCGGTTGGTTTCATCGTTATTAATTCTTTCCGGGCAATCATATTACTAGTGTATTTATTTAAAGGAACATGAATTGAAACTACATCAGAGAATTTCAGCAATTCTTGAAGTTCTACAAATTCAGCAAAATTGCTAAAATTACTTTTGAGACCTTCCGGCAGAAAGGGGTCATAAACAAAAACTTTTTCTTTAGACAAATTATAAAAATATTTTGCTACTAATTGCCCAATCTTGCCAAACCCGACAACACCCAGCTTTTTTCCTCTAATATCTTGGGGGTAATTTTTATACCGTATTTCGAAATTACCCCTTCTTGTTTCTTTATCCAACAAAAAAAGTTGTTTAAACAAGGAAAGGATTAAAGACAAAGTATGTTCTGCAACAGTAATAGCATTAACGCCTACACTAGAAGTGACAATAATGCCTTTTTCTGTAGCAGCCTTAACGTCAACGTTGTCCACTCCTGTACCCGTTCTTGATATGATCCACAAATTATCCGCCTCAGTTAAAAGTTCTCTATTAAGTCTTATACCTGTCCTTAAAACGATTGCTCTCGCTTTTTTTATAAGAGGGGCAACTACCTCAACATTGGGTTCCGGAGCCACTATTGTTTTAAACCCGGAATTTTTCAAAATTTCCAAAGCTTCTTCTTCAATCGGTTGGGGAAGAAGTACATACCATTCATTCTGTTCCACAAAGCACCCCTTCTTTTAATAAGATACTATCTAAGATAACGACCCCCACATACATCTAAGGTGATACCAGTGATATAGCTTGCATCATCAGAGGCTAAAAAAGCCACTGCCTTCCCTACTTCTTCCGGTGTACCCAACCTCCTAAGAGGAATTTCGGAAAGGGTTTTTTCCTTTTCTCTTTCATCTTTGCCTTCCCACAAGAGTCTCACTCTATCACCCGTTATGGTAACAGTAGGAGCCACTGCGTTTACCCTTATACCAAATGGTCCCCAATCGTAAGCCAGTTGGCGTGTCAACCCTTCTACGCCTGCCTTGGCTGATGTATAATGGACACCTGAAAGCGAAGCTCGCCAATGACCTGCAAGAGCCGAAAGATTTACAATAGCTCCTTTTCCATTCTTCGCCATAATTGGAATAACAGATTGACAGACGAAAAAAGTACCTTTCAAATTAACATTAACGACCAAATCCCAATGTTCTTCATCAATTTCTTCGAGTTTGTGAGGTGTGTGCAATGCCCCACCTGCATTATTCACTACTATGTCAACAGTATCCCATCTCTTATATAGTTCTTCCACCATATCTTGTACTTCTTTCCTACTAGTAATATCGGTTTTTTTACCAATAACGCGGTTGGGAAACTCTTTGTTTAAAACTTCTACTGCTTCTTCAATGAGCCCCTGATTTATATCGTTAATCATAACTTTAGCGCCTTCTTCAAGTAGGCACTTAGCTATTGTATATCCCATTCCCTGGGCCGAACCTGTTACCAAGGCTATCCTCTTTTCAAGCCTACCCACTGGTTATCACCCCTCAATTCAAAAAGTACAACTACCTAATAATCTCCAATATTATTCATGCTCTATTGTTAAACACGCGCTTTTCAGAAGGAATCACTATATTGAACTTCTTTACCTCTTCAAGAAACTTAGCCAATGCTTCACCCGCAATATCAAAGTACTTTAAACCTTTTTCCTTACTGGCCCTTAAGGGATTGCCTATTGTAGCGGTATCGGAATATTCATGGTGTTCCATTGGCACCCAAATATTCTCAGAGCCCAGGAAAGTAACAAAGCCCGAACCATCGTGCTTGCTAAAAGCAGGACCCATCCAGCGGGGGGCGTGCGTTTTATCAGGTTTAGCTTTATCCATATCCACTGTACCTTCATCGGCTGCCCAAGCTGTGCTCGTCTCAATTTCTCCAGCATGCCAGCCAGGTGTCTCCTCGGGGGGACCATCAACAATATCTTTCAGTAAAGAATAAGTTCTTTCAGTCGGAGTCTTATACCAACACACAAAACAGTCAGTTTCATAACGAATCTTGCGTAAAACATCATCGATCACTTTAGAATTACTACCATGATGACTAACAAACACTATTTTGTTGAAGCCATGATATATCATGCTTTTAGCCAATTCATAAACTATTCTTCTGTAAGTTTCACCTGAGAAAGTTAAGGTACCGGTCCCCTGTCCAAGTTCACCCATATGGTGAGGCGAATAACCTACAGGAATAAGGGGTGTATAGTAGGTTTCAGCCAATTTAGCGGCTTTCTTAACCACTCCCATTGTAGTTAAACTGTCAGTCCCCAATGGACAATGGGCACCATGCTTTTCAGTAGACCCCATAGGTATCATTATTACATCATTCTTCTTCAAATATTCTGCTACCTCATCATAACCTCTTTCAGAAATATCCCAAGTTTCTTTTCTTGGCACTTCAATTCCTCCCTTCAATTTATATTCGCTATTTTTAGTTCCCATGAAATGGGAATCCAAATTCTCTTATATTTGTCTCAAGCAGTTTCTTTTGCTCTTCAGTAAGTGGCTTTAGAGGACGACGAGGATCCCCACCAATATAACCAACTATATCCATTGCTGCTTTTACAGCTGCCACCCCACCAAAGCCAGAGACTTTTTTATTCAGAGCTACGACCTTATCGCTAAGTTTTCTGGCCTTATCGATGTTCCCATCCTTAAAAGCAAGGTAAACCTCCACACACTGACTCGGAAAAATATTGGCAAGGGAAAGCACACCCCCTACACCCCCAGCTAGAAGAAGATCAAGAAAGAAATTAGCTGAACCAGCCAATACAAAAAAGTCTTCTCCTTCCGAAGCTTTTATGTAGCTCTCAAAATTGCCTACCGAGCTATCTTTCATCCCAACTACGTTAGGGTGTTTAGCTACTTCCTCAACAACTTTAGAGCTAATCAAAACATCAGCAGCAACTGAGGGATTGTTATATAGCAAAACTGGTACTGGTGAAACCTCAGCCACTGCAAGAATATAGTCAATCAGCATATTATCATTCATATATTTTCTGAAAAAATGAGGCATTAGCAAACTGACCATTGAAACTCCAAGTCTGGCAGCTTCCACAGTAAGCTCTATTGTTTCTTTTAAACTTTCAGCACCCGTACCAGCCATAACAACTTTCGAAGGATCAGCATACTTAACAACGTTTTCAATGACTAAAAGTTTCTCTTTAGCAGAAAGAGACTTAAACTCTCCATTAGTACCTAAAACAAGATAGCCTTTTAACCCTGTGTTATTCAAGCATTTAATATTGCTAATCAAAGCGTGATACATCAATTCATCATTTCGAAAAGGTGTAACCACTGGAGCAAAAACACCAGAAAGTTTATCCCTAATCGATTCATCAATCATTCGAAGCATCTCTCCTTTTATTAAGATTTTCCAACATTTCAATAAAATCTCTTACTACTACATCAATAAATTGGGTATCATTTATATGAGCGTCTATCTCTTCTACCGGGATAGAAGCAGTAAGGTTTCTCTTTAAAGTTTTAATAAAAACCATGTTACCCTCTGGATCCCATAATTCTAAGCCTTCACGATTATGGTAAGAAAAACCTTTTAAAGGTAAAAAAACTTTAATCGGACCTTTAGCCTTATTTATTTTGCCAGCCAGAAGTCTTGCAACCATTATCATCTCATCAATAGAAAGTCTAACCAGGGTTAAAGTGGGATTATGAACTACATGTTTTCTCTTTTTCATTTCTGAAGTAAGAGTATCCAATGGGCCCTGCACTGAATAATCCACACTCCCAGGAGCAATTACCTGTGGCAAATTCATTTTAGAAGCAGACTCAAGCCTAAAGGTTTTAATCGCGGCGTGCAAACCACCAACAACCCAATCCGCTAATTCGTGTAAGTTTATATCTAACACACCTCTGAAAAAACCCTCCTGAATTAATTCTTCCATTGCAATACCACCGGTCCCATTTTGATGAAATGCTACAACTTGGAATCCTCTCCCTTCAAGTATTTCTTTTGCACGAAGTGCTCCAACTGTGGTTGTCCCCAACATAGACATAGCTACAACTCCGTTTCTTTCCTCCCGAGATGATTCCGAAATAAACTCCTTGACCATCCCACAAATCGCCCCAGCAGCATTTTGCAAAACCCTACTAGTCAAAATATTTACCCCTTGGATGTCAGCCACAGAGTGCATCATAGCTATATCTCTGGTCCCTACAAAAGGACCAAAAGTAGTCATACCACAAGCAATTGTTGAAACCATAAATTTAGGAACCCCAAAAGGAAGCTCTCGCATAACAGAAGTAGCTATATTGGTTCCCTGTGCTCCTCCAATTCCTACTACACCTACGTACTTTCCCCGGTTATAAAGTTCTCGAGCTAACTTTCTTGCTCCCATAATCATAGTCTCTATACATTGACCTTTGTTACCTGTTTTAATTAATTCATCAATAGAAGCACCAACAGCAAGGGCAACCTCTTCCCTTGAAACACCAGGTTTGACTCTACGCGGAGAGGCCAGAACACCTACGTCCATAAGTACGGTTTGCAGCCCATTTTTTTCTATTACTTTGCAAAGATAGGCTGCTTCCTCCTCTTTCGTGTCCAGAGTAGCAATCACCAAAACGGCTGGTGTGTCAGTAATATTCTTCAGTCTAAATTCCTCCCTTTTTTCCCACTTGCTTCTTTCCCCAAAAGACATATTTATACACGTCAAATTGTATTCAAAATCCTCCTTGCTATCGAATCTACTGAAAGGCCGCTTTTTTGCAACAAATAGTCTCTTTTCCCGGAAATGCCAAAGTTGCCGGGCACACCAAACTTCAACAGTCGAGGCACTCTCCCCATCTCATGAAAAGCCCTCAACAAATTGTCTCCCAAACCCCCGGTTACAGAATGCTCTTCAATGCTAATTACCAGCTTTGATCCGGAAGCAATTTCTTCTATCATTTTCCGAGCAAGGGGCTTTACAAAGCGGGCGTTAAAAACAAAGGTTTTAATACCTTCTTTTTCCAAGACTTCGGCAACCTCCAGTCCCACCCTTACCAGCTGTCCCAGGGCTATAATAGTTACATCAGCTTCATCAAAGTTTTCTCTTGAAAGCGGCTCAAAATACCCTATCCTGACAGGCCGATGACGTTCATCCAAAACCCACTCTTTACCCCGAGCACCAAACCTAAGATATACCGGACCTTCTACCTCTCCAAAAAGGTGTTTGCTCATCAAAAGAGCATCCTGATAATCGCAGGCTTCAGCAACTGTAATGTTATCCAGGGAAGAGAGAAGAGCGATATCTTCCAGAGCCTGATGAGTAAAACCAGCATATTGAGGAGAGAAACCGGTATCGGTACCACAAATTTTTACGTTAAGTGACCACTTACAAATATCGGTACGGATTTGCTCAAAAGCTCTCATGGTCAAAAAAGTAGCGTATCCAGAAATCACCGGTATCATCCCCTGTAGTGCAAAACCGGCACAGATACTCATACCTGTCTGTTCACAAATTCCACACTCTATAAATCTTTCAGGATAACAGGCTTTTATCTCCTTAAAACGTGAGGCTGAGTCAACCGAAACGCAAACCATCTCTTTTTCAGCCGCTATAAGTTCGAGTACAGCTTCCTGAAAAGCATCTCTTCTATTCATCGGCCAAAACCCCCAGATACCTCTCGGCCACTTCTTGGGGTATATTACAGTAATGAGATTTCACCTTGTTTTCGAGCTCACTAACTCCTCTACCCTTTACTGTTTTTGCTATAATCACCGTAGGTTTACAACCCCGGTACTCTTTGACTCTTACCAGAAGTTTCCATAACATGGGAAAATCATGGCCATCCACCATCTCTACTGACCAGTCAAAAGCTCTCAGTTTTTCATCCAGAGGCTCCAGAGGATGCAACTCTTCAGTAAATCCAGAAAGTTGCAAGTGGTTGCGGTCGATGATGAGAACCAGGTTGCTCAGTTGATAGCGAAGCGCAACAGGAAGACATTCCCAGTTAATACCTTCATCAAACTCTCCATCCCCAGTTAGAACCCATACTTTATGGTCCAATCCTTGCATTTTAAAAGCTAATGCTTGACCAATAGCAATTGCCAAACCGTGTCCCAGAGAACCAGTAGCTGCATCAACCCCTGGTACTCCAAGTTCGGGATGAATTCCTAAAATAGTTTCCTCTCGAAAGCCATACTCTTCAAAAAGTGCTTCTTCTAAAAAACCTTTTTCAGTAAGAGTCGAGTAAAGAGCTAAAGCCGAGTGGCCCTTGGAAAGAATAAATTGATCCCTCTTTCTCGAAAATAGATTTTCCCTGTTTATATCCAAAATACCATTGTAAAGACAAGTCAGCACTTCCACTATCGAAAGCGAACCTCCAACATGGCTCACTCCTGCTCTACAGGTAGCTCGAATAATCCTTTCGCGCACCCGAGAAGCAAAGTGTTTTAGCTCTTGTCTGGAAAACAGGTTTGTCTCAACCATGGCACTAAGAACTATTTAGTAAAAATCTCTTCAATTTGGCTCATAGCGTCTGAGAAAGAACGCAAATTATTCACCTGAGCACCCGAAGCTTCTACCTCATCCATTGAAAATCCCTCACAATCCCACGTTTTACACACAAAATCCAGCTGGCTAAGCTTTTCTTCTATTTTCTTGGGCATCTCCAAAGTAAAATTCTCAACACTTTCTTCATCAAGAAGGGTTATCCCCCAAGTGATGGCATCGGGATTCATGGTAATCACAATGGGAAGACGGGAAAGCGCTTTCAAGTGAAGGTAATCTTCACCAGGACCTTTTCTGGTTGAGCACGCCAATACCTTGGTGGGACTTTGTAATTTATTTACCTCTTCCACTGCTCGCTGAACCATTCGGATACCAAACCAGCGCAGATCCAACTCTGAAATTTCAATACCTTTAGTTTTTGCTTCATCCAACAATTCTGGAGATTCTTCCCATCTCCCAACCATCATAGTAATAACTGATC
>JASGLU010000057.1 GCA_030156825.1 Candidatus Atribacteria bacterium
CACCTCTTGCGGGAGGGAGCGAGAGGGAGGGGGAAGTTGCTGAGGAAAAGTATTTTGAAGGTTCATAAGGGGGAAATTCTTTCCCCCTTGTACTGAGGAACGTTTTTTCCCTTCCTCAGTTAGTATTTGTCTTTTATGTTTTTTTATCTTTTCGGGGGGTTTAAGGGGGGCGAAGCCCCCATTATTGTTCTATTGAAAGACCTAACCCCAAAGTTTTTTACTTTTCCGCTGGGATCTTTTCCGGTTTTATTACTTTAACTACAATTTCTCCCGGCTTGGCTAAGTTTAACTCTTCTCGAGCTTTTTTTTCGATATACCAATCCTGGGTTAAATATTCTTTTTCTTCCTGTAAGGATTGAACCGTTTCTTCCAAGAAACGCCTTTCTTCATCCAATTTTGCCCACTCTAAAGACAGAGATTGGTATTGTACCAGCTTTTCTAAAAAAGCGGTCGTCCATAGCCAGAGAATCGCCGTCACCAAGACGGCGATTCCCATCTTTTTCCAGAAATGCTCAAAATCAGTGTTCCTGGGGGAATACCTCTTTCCCGCGGAAAATGGCCGCATCAGCCAGCTCCTCTTCAATTCTCAACAGTTGATTATATTTAGCAATTCGCTCTGAGCGGCATAAAGAACCGGTTTTTATCTGGCCGGCATTACAGGCTACTGCCAGGTCGGCAATGGTAGTATCTTCAGTCTCTCCTGAGCGGTGGGAGATAACCGCCGTATAACTGGATCGCTTAGCCAACTCAATCGTTTCTAAAGTTTCGGTTAAGGTCCCAATCTGATTCAACTTGATTAGGATTGAGTTACAACACTCCTCTTGTATCCCTTTCAAAAGACGTTCTTTGTTAGTCACAAATAAATCGTCCCCGACCAGCTGGATTTTTTCTCCCAGAGCAAAAGTAAGTCTTTTCCAACCTTCCCAATCTTCTTCAGCCAGGGCATCTTCAATAGAAATAATAGGATACCTATCTACCAATTCCTGGTAGAAGTCGACCATTTCTTCTACACTGCGGCGGGCTCCTTCTCGGTCAAACACATAAATACCATCGTGATAAAGTTCAGAGGCAGCGGTATCTAAAGCCAAAAATACATCCTGCCCAGCTTCATAACCGGCCAACTGGATTGCCTCTATAATCACTTCAATTGCTTCTTCGGAAGAATGAAGATTGGGGGCAAATCCGCCTTCGTCTCCCACTCCGGTAGAATATCCTCTTCTCTTTAAAACTTTGGCCAAATTATGAAAAACCTCCGCTCCCATTTGCAAGGCATGAGCAAAAGAATTAGCTCCAACAGGAACAATCATAAACTCCTGAATATCTACCCCACTATCGGCGTGTTTACCGCCGTTTAAAATATTCATGAGCGGTACCGGAAGTTCTCGGGCATTGCTCCCCCCGATATAGCGGTAAAGGGGAAGCTCACAATGCTCAGCTGCTGCTCGAGCTACTGCCAAAGAAACTCCTAAAATAGCATTGGCTCCTAAACGACTTTTATTGGGAGTACCATCAAGGTTGAGCAGAGTTTGGTCAATAAAAGGCTGGTCAAGGGCATCAAGGCCGATTACTTCCGGAGCAACAATCTCGTTTACGTTTTCCACCGCCCGACTAACCCCTTTACCCAAATATCGGCTTTTATTTCCATCTCGCAGCTCTACCGCTTCAAAAGTACCGGTGGACGCTCCAGATGGAACCGATGCCCGACCGAAAGCTCCAGAAGCCAGAGTCACTTCCACTTCTACTGTCGGATTCCCTCTCGAGTCCAAAATTTCCCGAGCGTGTACATCAAAAATAGTACTCATATTCTACCATCTCCCTTCTCAAATAGCTAAAACTACACTAATTTTTCCACTTTTACGCTACATCCTGAAGGAACCTTCTCCAGAGCATGATAAGAGGAAATACGTCCCACCACCTCTACCGGGCTGGCCGGTCTAATCTCGGAAGCAGCACTAATCGGGGTAGGTCCAAAGAAAAGACATAAACAAGCTCCCTCTGGCCAATAGGCAATATCTCCTCGCTCTACCGTCTCCTGGGGAGTTTGGATAGAGCTTTTTACCGGGATAGAGAAATAAATCTCTTTTCCCCAGGTATTCACCCGAGTTTCATAGGGTAAAATATCGGCAATTTTTTGCGCCAGCGAGGTAGAAAAAAGTTCTCCTTCGACTTCAGTTTGAACTTCAGAAAAGGAAAACTTAATTTTGATTTCCATCGGGGAATACACCTCCTATTGTTAAGCCAAAACTGACAGCCCACTGTTTAACCAGCAGGTGAGCTTCCTTCATAGCCTCAGCGGGTGTAATCGGACCATTTGCTATAGAAAAAGCCGGAACCCGCTTTTCCAAAAGCAGAGGGAAAACCTGGGGGTCAAGCATACCCGCTACCACCACTAATGGTTTCCGATATCGTTTGCAACTTTCCCAAACCCCGGCTACCACTTTACCATAGAAAGTTTGTTTATCCACCTTACCTTCCCCGCTCACAATCCAATCAGAAGTTTTAATCTCCTCCTCTAAGTTTAACAAATCCATAATCAATTTTATACCAGAAACCAAACGAGCTCCCAAAAAAGCAAACATACCGGCCCCTATTCCCCCAGCAGCTCCTCCACCCGAAAGCTGATCAACCTTTATTCCGCTACTTTCTTCCACCATCCAGGCATAATGGCGCAAGCCTTGGTCCAGCCAAGCAACGTCTTTAGGGGAAGCCCCTTTTTGAGGAGCATAAACATAAGCTGCCCCCTCTGGCCCATAAAGTGGATTTTCCACATCACAGGCAATAAGAATTTCTGCCCCTCCCAGTGGTTGAAGACCACTCCGATCAATTCGGGCAATACGAGAGAGGTTATCTCCTATGCCTGCAAGTTCTTCTCCCCGCTCATCTAAAAAACGAACTCCCAGTGCCTGAAGAACACCCATTCCCCCATCACAAGTAGCGCTGCCGCCAATACCAAGAACTATTTTTCGGTAACCCAGTTTATAGGCTTCTTTTAAGAGCTCTCCCACTCCATAAGTAGTGGTATAACGGGGGTTAGCCTGTGAAGGTGGTATTTGCAAAAGACCGGCTGCTTGAGCCATTTCCAAAACAGCTACTCCTAAATCGGGTAAAATCCCAATTTGGGCTTTGACCTTTTTCCCCAGAGGACCGGTTACTTCTCTTTCTATTATTTTTCCACCCGCTCCCCGAACTACGGCCTCTACCGTTCCTTCTCCTCCATCAGCCAGGGGTTTTTCTACAATTTGCCAGCCGGAAAAGGTATTACTTTCCAGGCCTTCTCGCATGGCTTGGCTTACTTCCCAGCTGAACAGACTTCCCTTAAAAGAATCAGGGCAGAGAAGAATTTTCATAAATCCTCTCCTTTCTTTTCTTTTTTTAACACCTGATACATGCCTTCTGGGGAAACACCCCGGGCAATTTCCTTTATTTGAACCTCCAGAACGTAAGCCGGAAAAGAAATAGTCAAAAAATCATCTACTTTAACCGGAGTAGAAGGTTTGGCCACTTTCCCATTTACCAAAACTTTTCCACTATTACAGGCAGTCTGTGCCAGGGTTCGCCTTTTAATCAAGCGAGAATTCTTTAAAAATTGGTCAACCCTCATTCCTTCTCCCAGGGCAACAAAGTTTCCTTTGGCAACTCAGGAAAACAGGAAAAGTCACCTTCTCGTCCCAGAACAACCAGCGTCACTACCGACAACACTCCTCTTTCTTCCAAAAAAGCCTCCGCCAACTTTTTTCCCTCCGGGTTAAAAAAGCGGTCCGTTACCAGAAGCGCTCTTTTCCCCCTGATATTTCCCAGGTTTTCCCATAAAATTTCTAAAGAAGAAGGCTGAACAGCCAACGACCTTACTTCCTGGGGAAGATGATAACCGATAATGCCAGATAACACCAACCCTCCAGGGTTCACTGCCAGGTGAACATCCGGATTCCAACCTCTGATAAGGGGAATCAATACTGCCACTCTATCAAGCAATTGAGGGAAAGTTATTGTGGATTTTCTTTTTTCTTTTTGGCATTCTCCCATAAAACATCCATCTCCTCTAAAGAAAGTCCGCTTAGGTCTTGCCCTTTGCTTTCAATCTCTTTTTCCATTAAGGTAAACCTCTCTTCAAACCGATCGCAGGTTTGGCGAAGAGATTCTTCAGGTTGAACCCCCAAATGACGGGCTAAATTAACCAGAGTAAAAACTAAATCCCCCCACTCCCGCTCCACTTTATCCAGTTGCCCTTCTGCCATGGCTTCTTTTAATTCTTTCAGCTCTTCTTCTACTTTTTCCCATACTTCGTGGGCGTTGGACCAATCAAAACCCACCCGCGCCACTCGCGACTGCAAAGCAAAAGCTCGCAACAGAGCGGGTAAACTTCGAGGAATAGAGGAAAATCTATTTTCCCGGTTTTTTTCTTTAGATTTAATGTTTTCCCAATTTAATAAAACCTGGTCTACTCCTGTAACCTGAGTTTTTCCAAAAACATGAGGGTGGCGCTGTTTCATTTTTTCGATAATTCCGGTTAAAACGTCCTCAATGGTAAAAGTACCATGCTCTTTCCCAATTTGGGCATGAAAAATGATGTGCAAGAGCATGTCTCCCAATTCTTCCTTCAGGGAAACTTCGTCCTCCCGGTCAATAGCTTCCAATGCTTCGTATAGCTCCTCTAACATTAGGGGCTTGAGGGAATTCCGAGTTTGTTCCCGATCCCAGGGACAACCGTCTTCACTTCGTAATTTTTCTACCAGGTCAACCAACTCTTGAAAAAGTTGAGTTGGATTCTCTTTCTCCATCTTTAACCACCCTTTCCAATACAAATAACAACCGGGAAAGCTCAATCTTAGGTATTCTCAAAGCGCTCTCCCCCTTGAAATTTACCAAAATACCCTCTATCCCCTCTAACCGGAAATAATCCACCCAGGATGCCAATAAAGAGAGAGGAGCCACCAGAAAAAAATAACCAGCTTCCTCTTCTATTTTCTCAACTTGAGCTATTTTACCATAGTGTTTGAGTTTTGTGATTTGGATTAAGTTTTCCACCGGTTGGGGGTAACGACCAAACAAGTCTTCCATCTCCCGGGCGATACTTGCTATTTCTTCTAAGTTCTGAGCAAGCAGTAAACGCTGGTAATAGCGAAAACGCTGAGAATCGTCAGCCAGATAATAGGCTGGTAAAAAAGCCTCCTCCTTTAAATTAATTGATGGCATAGGAGGAGCAGATTCCACCGTTTCTTTTCCCTCTAAACGAGATATCTCTTTTTCTAGTAAGCGAGAATAAAGGGAAAGGCCTATTTCCTGGACAAAACCATGCTGTTCTTTTCCCAAAATATTACCTGCTCCTCTAATTTCCAAATCTCTCATTGCCAATTGAGTTCCCGATCCAGAATAACTAAACTCGAGCAAAGCATCCAGTCTTTCCCGAGTCTGGGGGCGTAAACGGCGGGGATAAAGGAAGTAAGCGTAAGCCTCCCGGTCAAACCGGCCCACCCGACCTCGAAGCTGGTACAACTGTGCCAACCCAAACAAAGTAGCCGGGTCAACAATGAGAGTATTGGCATTGGGCACATCCAGCCCAATTTCTATAATAGTAGTGCAAATCAGCACTTTAATTTCCCCTTGATAAAAAGCCTCCATAACCGCTTCCAACTCTTTTCCACTAAGTCGTCCATGGGCAATAGCCGTCGGTACGCCGGGTAAAATAGTTCTTATTTCTTCTTCGATTCTTTTCATGTATTTGATTCGGGGAGAAACATAAAATACCTGTCCTCCTCGATCCACCTCAAATTGAATCGCTCTTTTTATCTCGGGAAGCGAGCGGGGAGCGACTATCATCTGTACCGGTTTGCGACCTTCGGGAGGAGTCTCAATCACACTCATATCCCTGATACCCACCAGGGAAAGGTAAAGAGTACGAGGAATGGGGGTAGCGGTAATGGTAAGCACATCTATGTTTTCTTTAACTTTTTTCAACTGTTCCTTATGCCAGACCCCAAACCGTTGTTCCTCATCAATAATTAGTAACCCCAAATTTCGAAATTGAATATCTTTTTGTAGTAATCGATGGGTGCCGATTACAATGTCAACTGTACCCCTTTTTACCCCTTCTACAATTTTTTCTTGCTCTCGAGGGGTCTTAAATCGATTTAAAACGGCAATTGATACTGGAAACCGCTTCATTCTCGAGCGAAAAGTAAGGTAATGTTGCTCAGAAAGAAGAGTGGTAGGAGCTAAAACCGCCACCTGCTTTCCATCCATCACTGCTTTAAAGGCTGCTCGGATTGCTATTTCAGTTTTGCCAAAACCAACATCTCCACAAACCAACCGGTCCATTGGTCGAGGGGCTTCCATATCCCGCTTAACCTCTTCTGCTGCTTTTTTCTGGTCGTAAGTTTCCACAAAAGGGAAAGAAAGCTCCAGTTCTTTCTGCCAGGCACTATCAGGGGAAAAAGCATGCCCTTTTTTCAGATTCCGCTTGGCATATAATTCTACCAATTCTGACGCCACCTGATTAGCCGATTTTTCCGCCCTTTTTTTTACCTTGCTCCAGTCATCTTTACCTAAGCGGCTAACCTTGGGAGAGGCTCCTCCTACTCCCGAATATTTTTGCAACAAATGAATATTCTCCACCGGAACAAAGAGCGAATCCGAAGCAGCATATTCAATTTCCAAATATACCCTCCGCACCCCTTCCACCGTCATTTCCCGAAAACCTCGAAAAATTCCCACTCCATGTTCTTCATGAACTAAATAATCACCCGGAGTTAGGGTTTCTGTCATTTTCTGCTCAAGTGGAGAAGCAAGTCCTTTTTGTTTTTTCTGGTTCAAGGAAAAGCCAAAAATTTCCCGGGCAGTGAAAAGAGCAAACCCTATTTCTTCCAGCAGGAACCCCTGGGAAAGATGACTTTCAAACAGGGTAATCCGAGCCAACTTTCCTTCCCATCCCGACTGAAAGGAAATCCCCTTTTCGGTAAGCAGGGAGGCCATCCCCTCTTTTTTAGGAGAAGGAAGGGCAATAACTATTTTCTCCCAGGGACTCTCCTCCAGGTAATCAAAAAAATCATCCAGTGAATCCCAAAAAGTAGGAGGGTCTTTGGCTTCAAGCCTAAAGGAGGCGCTTTCTTCCCGGGGAGAGATTCCACAAAAAATAGGAAAAAGTTGATTGGCGGATGCTTTTTCCCACCAAGCATTATCCCACAAAATCGCCTTTCCTCTGCTTTTAAGGGCATCAAAAACCGAAGTTTTTTGAAAATCACCACTGGCGGGAATGACCAAAGCCTGTTCCACTTCTTTTATTGTGCGCTGGGTCTCAGGATTAAAAAACCGAAGTTTTTCTAACTTGTTTCCAAACCAGTAAGAACGAAGTGGTTTCTCCCACTGGGGAGAAAAGATATCTATTACCTCTCCCCTGATAGCTACCTGCCCTTTTTGCCAAACCAAATCTTCCCGCTGATATCCCAATTTCAAAATTAGTTCCAGCAGTTGGTCTCTCTCCCATTTCTGGTCTCGATGGAGATTAACAGAATTTTCCAGGAAAAAGTCAAGTCGATCAATTGAGTGGGAAAGGTCTTCCACGCTCAATACGGCTAACCATTTTTTATTCGTTCTAATTTGTTCCTGGAAAGAAATCCCCGGAAATTCCCCTTCTAATTGGCCATCAACCACCGTAGCCGGAAAATCGAACAGGCGAGCGTATTCTCGAACCTGCTCTTTCACCCGCTCCCGGGTTTTTTCAGAAGAAGTAATATAAATCAGAGAGTTAAACCAGCTATCTGCCAAAAATAAGGCAAACAAAGGACGCACAGCTGAATTAATTTCCAAAGAAAGAGCCGAGCTCTTCCTCAAAACCGGAAAAACCTGACTAAAATACTTTTTAATTTCAGTCAACCTCATAACCAGCCAGTTCTCTACCTACCTTCACCATTTTTGATATTCATTCTATAATTCAGATAAAATAACTAAGACCCAAGAGTATGCCCCAGGTCAAAACCCCAGACATCAAGGCCCCTGCACTGATCTGGGCAAAGTTATGTTTCCCCAGCTGTAACCTTGCCCACCCCAGGGGGATGAGCAACACCAACAAAAGCGCCCATCTGGGAGAAAAATAGTAACAGAGGGCAACCACTGGCCCCGCAAGACCAGAGGCATGAATACTGATTTTCCAAAATAAAGATATAAAAGCTCCAACTAAGATAACCCCTAAATAACAGGCAGTTATTCCCAAAAAAGGTAAGGGAGCTCTAAACAAATAATATCCAATCCAGGCTATTCCATAGAAACCAGCCATTGTGAGATAAGGCAAAAATCTCTCTTTACGGTTGGGAAGATCGGGGTCAGATACTTTACCCTGGCGAGCCAAAAACCAAACCAAAAGTAAAGGAAAAAGCGTGACCCAGAGAAGCCCCCACAAGAAAAATAAAAGGGTGCTCCCCTCCCCGCTTAAATAAATAGAAGTTACAGCATAAAGACCAGCGGCTACAAACGGTGGTTGGAAAATTAGAGAAATCACCTGCGCAAGATGGTCTCTTTTTCCCATATCAGTTTGTTTCTCAAAGAGAAGAACTGTTATATTCGTTCATCGCCTTCTCCACTCCTTGTTTCACAATGGCAATTACCGCCTGGCAAGCCCTGTCGGCTGCTCGATTTAAAATCTTCTTTTCTTCCCCTGCTGGTTCTCCCAAAACATGTTCTATTATCGCCCTCCGGTCATCGGGTTTTCCAATACCAACCCGAACCCGGGTAAAATCGCTATTCCCTAAAAACTGCACCAGAGATTGAAGACCTCTGTGGCCAGCAGTCCCTCCCCCTGGCTTGATTTTGACCACCCCCGGGGGGAAATCAACTTCGTCATGCACTACCACCATCTGGGAAAAAGCAAGCGGGTGGTCACGCAAAAAAAGAGCTAAACCCTCACCGCTGGCATTCATAAAGGTTTTGGGTTTAACCAACCAAACCTCTTTCCCATTTATTTTCCCGGTTGTGTAACAATAACCTACTTTTTGTTTCCATCGCCACCCCAACTCGGCTGCCAAACGGTCTACTACCCAAAAACCCAGGTTATGCCTGGTATAGCGGTATTTCTCTTTTGGGTTTCCTAATCCCACTACCAGAATCACTTATTCTTCCTGGGCTCCTCCTCGAGAAACGACTTCTGGTTCCTCCGCCGCTTCTTCTATTTCTTCTGCCTCTTCTTCCTCTTCTTCCTCCACCGCTCGGACAGCAGATACCAGAAGTACCGCTTCATCTGGATGGTTGGTGATAGTAACTCCTGGAAGGGTATTGAGGTCCCGAACGTGAACTACATCTCCAATGTTCAAAGAGGAAACATCTACTTCGATTGCTTCAGGAATAACATCTGGAAGACATTCAATTCTCAACTCTCCGACAATTACCTCTAAAACACCACCTTCTTTAACTCCTGGAGCCTCGCCTTTAACCAATATCGGAACGGTGAGAGTCAATTTCTGATCGGATTGAATCTGGTAAAAATCCACATGCCATACCACTTTCTTAATCGGATTCCACTGAATGTCCTTAATAATTGCCTTTTTCACTTCCCCATCAATAGCCAGTTCAATAATATGGTGGGTAATCCCCGGGATTTGCAAAATCCTCTTTAAGTCGCTTTCTTTGATTTGAACCGCCAAGGCTGGCTGGTCCTTCGTCTTCCGAGAATAGACAACCGCCGGGACCCAGCCCTCTCTTCTAAGCTTAGTAGCCTTCTCTTTGCCGGTTCCTATTCGTTCTTTCAGGCTTACTCTTACCATTTCTCGCTCTACCATAGCTAATCACACTCCTATACAAAAAGTTCACTAACTGAAAGCTCCCCATGAATCCGCTTGATCGCTTCTGCAAAAATAGGAGCTACCGACATAACTTTGATTTTATTCTGACATACCTCTTTTGCCCGCTCCCAATTCAGGGGAATAGTATTGGTAACTATCACTTCTGACAAAATTGATCGACCGATTCGGTCTAACGCATCTTCACTAAACACCGGATGAGTAGCGCAGGCAAAAACCTGTTCTGCTCCGTGTTCCATCAAAGCTAAAGCCCCTTCGACTAAAGTTTTACCGGTATCGATTAAGTCATCTACAATAATCGCTTTTTTCCCTTTAACCTTTCCTATGACATTCATCACCACCACTTGAGAAAAGCTGGGTCGGTGTTTATCGATTACCGCCAAATCCACTCCTAACCGGCTGGCAAAATTCCGGGCACGAGCAGTACCTCCCACATCGGGGCTTACCACTACTACCTCGCCTAATTTTTGCCCAGCAAAATAGCGGGCTAAAAGGGATTGAGCCGCCAGATTATCCAGAGGAACATCAAAAAATCCCTGAATCTGACCGGCATGCAAATCCATGGTTAAGACCCGATCAGCACCGGCTGTAACTAAAAGATTGGCTACCAATTTAGCCGAAATCGGTTCTCTCCCTTTGGTCTTTCGATCTTGCTTGGCGTATCCATAAAAAGGGATAACCGCCGTAATCCTCTTGGCTGAAGCCCGATGTAAGGCATCAATCATAATCAAGAGTTCCATTAAGTTCTCATTCACCGGGGTACAGGTGGGTTGGATAACAAAAACATCGCATCCCCGAACACTTTCTTCAATTTGAACTTTGATTTCCCCGTTAGGAAAGCGGCCAACATCAGCCTTGCCCAGAGGGATATCCAAATACCAGCATATTTCTTGAGATAAATATTGATTGGCATTTCCGGAAAACACCTTCAAATGCTGAGAAAAACTATTTAAAACCGACATTCAGTTCACCCCTTAGAGCTCCTTTTTCCCCTTCTTTTAGTCCACTTTTCTACATTTTTTTGTCGAGCTCGACCGATAGCCAGAGCATCAGGAGGAACGTCTTTGGTAATAGCAGAACCGGCTGCAGTATAAGCCCCTTGCCCAATCACCACCGGTGCTACCAAAGAGCTATTACTCCCAATAAAAGCTCCATCCTGAATAATGGTGGGATTTTTCTTTTCTCCGTCAAAGTTACAGGTTATAGTCCCCGCCCCTATGTTTACTCTCTGACCAACCTGGGCGTCTCCCAAGTAACTAAGATGCAAAGCCTTAGTCCCCTCTTTCAAAGTAGAGTTTTTTACCTCTACAAAGTTTCCTATTCTTACTCCCGATTCAAGATAAGAACCAGGACGCAAATGAGCAAAAGGACCTACTGTAACCCCTGCTTCCAGAGTAGCTTCCTCCAGTACACTCAGCTCTATCCGGCAATTTTCCCCTATTACAGTAGAGGCAATCCGGGCGAAAGGACCAATAATCGATCCGTTTCCAATAGAGCTCGGGCCTTCAACTACCACCCCCGGCTTAAACCAAACATCTTCTCCTATCTCCACTTCCCAATCAAGATAAAGATTGGAAGGGTCGACTATTTTAGCTCCTTTTTCCCATAAAGAGTTAACTTTCTTTTCCCGCAAAGTCTGAATCACGGTTGCTAAATCCTGGGGGTGATTGACATTCAAAAATTCCTCACTCCAGTCCACCTCAAACGCTTCCACCCGGTAACCTTTTTCTCTGGCCAGGGCAACTAAATCGGTCAGATAATATTCTCCTTGCTGATTTCGGTTATCTACCAGTTCAATGAGCTGGGACAATTTTTTCCGATCAAAAGCAAAAATTCCCAGGTTAATCTCTTTAATCTGCTTTTCCTGAGGAGAACAGTCTTTTTCTTCTCTAATCGCCTGTGGCAAGCCATGCTCATCCTTTATCACCCGGCCATACCCGGTTGGGGAAGGCGCACAGGCAGTCAAAAAAGCGAGGTGGCAGCTGTTTCTCTGGAAATAATCTCCCAAAAAAGAAAGGGTATCGCTCCCTAAAAGAGGCATATCCCCGTATACCACCATAATATTTTGAACCGCTCCGGGAAACTCCTGCAGACTAACCCGGACAGCATCGGCCGTTCCTTTTGCCTCGCTTTGCAGAACCAATCGGGAATCATTTCCTACAATTTCCCCTACTAAATCTCTAATCGAGGGAGAAACTACCACCTCTATCTCACCAAAATTACACTCACCAATCGTATCTAAGACATAGTTTAAAATCGGTCGGCCCAAAAGAGGAATAAGCACCTTGGGGTAAGACGATTTCATTCTCTTCCCTTTACCAGCAGCTAAAACAGAAACTCCCCATCCTGAAAAATCCATTTTCCATCCCGTCCAATAAAAAAACGCGACTTTTTTGCCGCGCCTTTTATTTTTTAGTCGAACCTGCTACCTCTTACTTCCCTGGCTGGGGCGGGAGGATTCGAACCTCCGAGTGAGGGATCCAAAGTCCCTTGCCTTACCGCTTGGCCACGCCCCAATCCTTGCTCAAAAGCCTATTAATTATATAAAATAGAAAATAGTGTGTCAAATAAAACCAGCCAATCTGTGGGCAGGTAGTAATCTAAAGAAAAGCAAGTAATTTTTTAAGAGTTAATTAAATCCCCCCCGGTTGAAATTGGAAAAAGTGGCTCCCCGAAAGATAATCTACGAATAGAGAAAAAAGTCGAAAATTATTCTTGCATCTTAACTAAAAAGAGGATAAAAAGGATATTTCCTATATTGCAGAGAGCAAGTTGGGCAAATACTACATTAAATTAGCCGGATATGTGATTAAGCATAGAGAGATATTTTCAAACAGCCCTCATAATCCTTGACAAAAGATGTAAAAAGAGTAAATTAGTGATTGAGGAGGGGAAAAGATGGGTTTTTCTTGTCGGAATAGCTTTTCTTTAAAAGATATTTCTGCCTATCTCTGTGATGATCCTCTTTTTTTAGATAATCTTGCTTTTTTTCTCAACCAGCAAAATGGAATAAGAATAGCCGGGAAACCTACCCCTTTAGAGGAAGCCCACCAGCCCACTAAAAAAATCCCCCGAAAGTGGCAATTTTGGGAACAGAGTTGTTCAACAAAGGGGATGCTATATTCTCCTTTCTCTCTGAGAAGAAGCGTTCCGGTGGAAAGTTCTTGCTTTTTTCCGGAAAGGAGAAAGTTGTTCTGGGATTTTAGCTACTATTAGGAAGATAGGAGGTGAGATTTCTTAAATAATGCAACGATTAGAGCAACCATTCAACGAGCTTTGAATGAATGGAATGCGGTAATCAAATCTGGAGGAGGGAAAACCCGCTTTTACTTAAGCAACGATCCCAATAGCCCGGTGAAGATTTTTTACGATCCAAACTATGATGGATGTGCTGATGGTGAGTGTAATGAAGACAATTACAAGATTACCTCATTTAAATTAAGAATACCAACAGGTGATCCGGAATGTGGTTTTCCGGATAACTACTATGCCATTTTCTTGAGACATTTCGGGCATATGGTGGGTATAAATCCGGAAAAGATGTGTCCTGCCTCGCTCCAGGAAGGTTTTTGTCCTTATGAAGCATGGACGCAGTATACTTCTATTTTCGACATTCACAAGAAGGTAGTTCGCGCTCTCTATAAGGTTTCTCCTGGTTACTATGTAGGAATAGAATAAGAGTGCCAATTACACCTCAGGGAGATAAAATTTTAATTCTGGCAGGTTGTGGTGGGTGACAACAACTGTATCAGATGAGACTCAAATAAGTAATGTTGTGCAAAACTACTGCTCAGCCATAAGTAATCAGGATTGGGACAGGGCAAAAAGTTATTGTGTTTATGATTCGCAAATATATTTTGACACCTGTGCTCTTGAAGAGCAAGTGAATAATCTATCTCAACATGCTTCTACTATAACCATAAGTTATTCTATAACTATTTCTAACATTGAGATCAACGCTGATTATGCTGAAGTATCTTTGCGCAGAAAAACTCTTATTATCACCATGGATGATTATTCTCAAAGACATGATATACCGGGAGGAATTATTTATTTACAGAAAATTGACAATTCTTGGAAAATCTGCGATCCCCCTGGCTATTAAAAAAAGATAAAGAAATAACTTAGGTTATATTAAAGCGGAAAAAAATATTTTTCTTACTTTAGAGGACCTGGAAAAACGAGAAAGAATTTTATTAGATAGACGGCCATGCTGCTTGAGCCGCACCAGATACCAATGAAAACAGAATTCAATATAATCTTAGAAAAACAATAATGGTCTATCCTTTCAGCTTTTCGTTTCTTTAGTCTTTGCCTTTTATTTTTAGTTTTTCGCTTTTTTCGGGGGGTTTAAGGGGGGCAGCGCCCCCATTACTGAGGAATGTCTTTCTTCCTCAGTAAGTATTTATCTTTTTAAGCTTTTTTGTATTTGTTTTA
>JASGLU010000058.1 GCA_030156825.1 Candidatus Atribacteria bacterium
TTCCCCCTAATAGTAGGAAGTGTTCTTCTTCCTCAGTAAGTATTTATCTTTTTAAGCTTTTTTGTATTTGTTTTATCTTTTAGGGGGGTTTAAGGGGGGGCAGCGCCCCCATTATTGCCGTTTACAGAATAGGATAGGTGTACTATAAATAGAGAGATTTTTCTGGTAAAAACCCGCAACTTGGATTAAAAATAAAAAGTCCCGCCAAGAGGCGGGACTTTTTATTTTAGCATTTAGGTAGTAGGCTGTCTCCATCGATTTCGATAGCTTCCCAAAACCCTCAAAAAAACAGTCCTTTTTGATAACTCAGCCAAAACCGTTTTGAACTCCGGCTCAACCAAATTACCCTCCCAATCCAGATAAAACATGTATTCCCAAGGTTTGCCAGGAAATGGTCTCGATTCCAATTTTAAAAGGTTTATTTGGTTTTCAGCAAACAACTGCAAAGTTTCAAAAAGGGCTCCAGGCCGATTTTCTACGCTATATACACAGGATACTTTGTCGTGATCAGTCACAGGTTCAAATCGAGTGGAAATAATAATAAATCGGGTAAAATTGCGGGGGTTATCTTCAATTTCCTCTTCGGCCATCGATAATCCATACCTGGTAATAGCTTCTTCACTGGAAATACATGCTCCTCCCTGGCCAAATTCCCAAGCCCGTCTGGCCGCCTCTTCGGTATTACCCACATCCATAATGCGCACTCCCTGTAAGGATTCTAAAAATCGGGAACATTGAGCAAAGCCCTGGGGGTGAGCAAACACAACTTGAATCTCTTCTTTCTTAGTTTCCGGAAAAATCCCCAAATGCTGAGAAACTCGAATAAACCTTTCTCCTACCAGATAAATCGAGGAAAATTCCAGCAAAAGATCGTAATTATTGTGGATACTTCCAGTAATAGTATTTTCAATAGGAACTACTCCATAGGTTACCTCCCCCATCGAAACTTTCTCAAAAATTTCTCTAAAGGTAAGGGAAGGAACCTGTTCTACTTCCTGGCCAAAGGAACGGCGTACCACCTGCGAGCTAAAAGACCCTTCTTTCCCTAAAAAAGCTATTTTCGGGGGTTTGAATTCTTTTTGTTCTCCATCAGGGGTAAATAATTCCAGAGGTTTTTCTCTTTTAAGTTCTTTTCCCACCAAAATACCTACTACTTCCAGATCACTCATCAATTTTTTAAATTGGTCGGGATACAGGCTCTGAGGGCCGTCGGAAAGCGCCTGGTCTGGTTGAGGATGAACCTCTACCATTACCCCATCGGCACCACAGGCTATTGCTGCTCGCGACATAGGAACCACCTTTTCTCGCAAACCAGTTCCATGGCTGGGATCTACTAACACTGGCAAATGACTCAAATCTTTTACCACTGGAATAGAAGTGAGGTCCAAAGTATTACGGGTAAAACGTTCAATAGTCCGGATTCCTCGTTCACATAAAATAACCTGAAAGTTACCGAAACTCAAAATATACTCTGCTGCTAACAACCAGTCTTCAATGGTAGCCGACATTCCCCGCTTGAGGATAACTGGTTGTTTGAGTTGCCCCACTTTCTTCAGTAGCTCAAAATTTTGCATATTACGAGCTCCAATTTGAATTACATCAGCATAAGCCGCAACCAACGAAGCGTTCTCGGGACTCGTAGCTTCAGTAACTATTGGTAAATCAAACTGCTCTCCGGCTTTAGCCAAAAGTTCAAGCCCTTTTTCTCCTAACCCCTGAAAACTATAAGGGGAGGTTCGGGGCTTAAACGCTCCTCCTCGAAGCAAATGAGCCCCAGCCCGTTTAACAATTTCTGCCGCCTGCAGAATCTGGGTCTCCGACTCCACAGCACAAGGCCCAGCAATCACGGTAATGACGTCGGGAGCAATTTTAACTTCTCCAATTTGGATCAAAGTACCAGTGGGACAAAAAGATCGATGTGTCAAAGGGAAAGGGGTATCAACCGTAACTACCCGCTCAATCGGAAGGTCAGAAAAAGATTCCATAACTGGAAAAGAAGCTTTAGCAACCAGGATAGTTTTTTCTCCTTCTACCAGATGAGGTTGGACTCCCTGTTGTTTTAATTCCCTCAGTAGAAACTCTCTCTCTTTCTCTTCCAATTTACGGGAGAAAATAATAACCACTCTTCTTTTTCCTCCTGCTATTGATTAGAATCTATCAAAAAATACTGTTTTATCGGTACAAAGTCAAGGGGAAAGGGTTATAATAGTTGGGAACGAAACCGAGGTGGGTTTGAATGGAAACAAAAGCGGAATTTTCTATTAGTGAAACTAGAGAAAAAATTATCCAGCTGTTGCAGAGGGGAAGTTTTATTCAGGTCAAAGAAGAGATAAACACCCTTCATCCGGTAGATATTGCCGAGATCATATCCCACCTGGACCAAAAAGACCAGGTGGTATTATTTCGCCTTTTAAAAAAAGATATCGCCATTGAAGTATTCGAGCAGTTAGACTTCGAACAGCAGGAAAACCTGCTTAAAACTTTCACCGATGAAAGGGCAGCTGAAATCCTCAATCAAATGTCTCCTGATGACCGAATGGGGTTATTCGACGAATTGCCAGCCAAAGTGGTAAAGAATCTTCTCCAACTTTTAAACCCCAAACAAAGAGAAATGGTAACCCTCATGCTGGGCTATCCGGAAAACAGTGCTGCCCGGATTATGAACCCCAATTTAGTGGACCTAAAGGAAACCTACACTGTAGAACAATCTTTAGCCCGGATCCGAAAAATCAACCCCCCAGAAGAGCTTATTTACACCGCATACGTAATAGACGCCGAACGTCACCTTCTGGGGAAAGTTACCTTAAGAGACCTTATCCTCTCTCCTCCCGGATCCTTGATTAAAAATATCATGGAAAAAGAAGTTATCTACGTTCATACCGACGATGATCAGGAAAAAGTAGCCCGTACCATCCAAAAATATGACCTGCTCACCATTCCAGTGGTTGACCGGGAAAACAGATTAGTAGGGGTAGTAACTATAGACGATGCTATCGATATTATCGATGAAGAAACCACTGAAGACATCCATCGATTGGTGGCCATTCAAACCAGTGAAGACGAATATCTCCATAGCTCTATCGGACAGAGAATTAAGAGCCGATTTATCTGGTTGGCAGTCCTTTTAATTGGTGGCACTTTAACCAGTATCGTGCTTCAAAACTATTCTCAAGCCATCCAGACAGTGGTAGCCCTTTCCTTTTTTGTACCCATGTTAATTGATACTGGAGGAAACGTCGGCAGCCAATCCACTGCTATCATGGTTCGAGGTTTGGCCATCCAAGAAGTAAACCGTCGCAACCTTTGGAAACTCGTATTTTCTGAAGTGTTGATCGGTAGCGTCCTCGGTTTCCTGTTGGGTTGGGTGGGAGTTCTCCGAGTAATTCTCCTTCAAGAAGATTGGGTGATGGGAATTGTAGTGGGATTATCAATCTGGACAGTCGTGATAGTTTCTAACTTGGTAGGAGCAATTTTACCTTTCATCTTAAAGAAAATAAAAATAGACCCTGCTGTCTCAGCTACGCCACTAATTACTACCTTAATAGATGTAATAGGAATAGTCATTTACCTACAAATTGCTCAACTTCTGCTTCAAATTTAGCCCCCAACTTCTCCTGTTAAAAAGAACCGAGCTTTCGCCCTAATAGCGGTTAGATAATCAGGATGGAGGTTCAAATCCCCCTTTTTATCCAAACCTCGAAGCAAGATTTCTCCCTGATATTCACAATTAAAAGAATCAAAAAAATAACGGGTGGTTAATCTGACCCCGTCAAACAATTTTTTACCTTTGGTTGCTCCACAAACTAACAAAAAACCGGCTTTTTTAGGAAAAATTTCCCCTAAAAGATGCCTTCTTGACCACAGAACCTGGGATCGATCAATTAAAGCTTTTAAACAAGCAGGAAATCCATAAAAAAACACCGGCGAGCTAACGATCACTAAATTCGCCTCCAGCAAAGTGGAAAAAACTTTAGCAGCATCATCTTCAATTGCACATTTACCCATGACCTCACAATATCGGCACCCCTGACAAAAATGAATATTCAACTGAGAAGGGATAATAAGTTGAGAACTGTTCTCCGAGGAGATCTCTTCTAAAAAAGTAGAAAGCATGGTATCGCTGTTACCCAAACGTCGAGGGCTACCAGCTATGCCTACTATTTTCATAATTCTCCCTCCAAATAAAATTTTAAAACGGTTAACCAGTAAATAGAAAAATAAATTCCAAAAATTATAGCTAATCCTGTTATTATTGTAATTCTAAAATCAAGTTGGTAAAATCACCGAAAAGGAGTGGTCACCTTGGGACAACAAGCTTTTGCTTCTTTCAGCGGAGGGAAAGATTGTCATTTCAGTATTTTCGAAGCTAAAAAAAAAGGGTTTGAAATAAAATATCTCTTAAACATGATAGAAGAAGACGGACAGTTTTCTCGCTCCCATCACCTGCCCGCTTCCCTCCTCCGGGAACAGGCTAACTGTCTGGGAATAGACATTATCCAAAAAAGAACTACCTGGGATAACTATGAAAATAATTTTAAACAAACCTTGTTAGATCTTAAACAAAAGAATATTTTTACCGGTGTTTTTGGAGATGTTGATTTAGAAGAACATCGAGTGTGGATAGAAAGAATTAGCAAAGAAACCGGGATACACCCCGTTTTGCCTTTGTGGGGAAGAGACCATCCGCAAATAGCTCGGGAAATTATCAAAAGTGGGTTTGTCGCCTATCTAATAGTCGTCAACGATAAATTTCTTCCTCCTGAGTACCTGGGCAAGAAGTTCGATCAGAAATTAGTCGATCGACTGATTTCTCAGGGAATAGACCCCTTAGCCGAAGAAGGAGAATTTCACACTTTAGTAACAGATGGCCCTCTATATACAAAACCTCTGCAATTTACCTGGAGGAAAATAATAGCTCGAGATGGATATCATTTTTTACAGGTTCAAAGTAAAAAAGAATAATTCACACCAAGAATAAAAAAAGGGGTTACGGGTTTCGTTAATCAAAACTTAGTATTAAGAGGTGAAAAAACTAATGACTCAAATTTTGATTGAGCACGGACAAAAAGCTCCTGATTTTTCTCTTAAGGACCAACACGGGGAAATCCATAAATTAGGCAACTACTTAGGTAGGAAAGTTATTCTTTCCTTTCATCCTTTAGCTTTTACCCGGATTTGTACTTACCAAATGCAAGATTTAGAAAAAAACAAGCAGCATTTGGACAAATTAAGCACGGTAGCCTTTGGAATAAGTGTAGATCCGATTCCTTCTAAGCATGCCTGGGCTAAACAGATTGGGGTCAAAAATGTTCCTTTGCTCTCCGACTTTTGGCCTCACGGAGAGGTTGCTAAACAATATGGTATTTTTTTAGAAAAAGACGGTTTCTCCCAAAGGGCAGTCTTTATCCTTGACTCAGAGGGAATAGTTCGTTGGGCTAAAATTTACCCCATGTCTGAGAGGCCAGATATCGAAATTATCTTAACCCAACTTGCAACATAAGTTCCAGAAATCAGTCCATATCAAGCCTTTTCTTTTGGGGATTCTCATTTTCGGGTAACCCAGATTAAAAGACTGACAACTTAACTTCTGGGAGAGAGGGTCATACTGCGCTGCCGTGCCAGCTAAACCGGCCTACTTCCCTGCCAGTAAAGTCTAACTTAACCCGTCCGGGCACAAAAAACACTGGATTTTGAGCCTGAGCCTTCACTCCCCAAACAGTAAGCTTTTTCCCTTCCAAATTTACTTCTCGAATTACGCCTAACCCTATTTCCTCCCCCTTTTCATTGTAGAGACAACCTAACACCCGATAAAGTTCGGAAGGGGATGCCTTGAAAAACCGTCTTCCCCTGACAGCAAAATCAACTCGCTCAGTCAAAACCCAAACCTTATCCTCCCAACAAAACTTAACCGCTCCCTGAGAAAAAAAAGTTTTTTGACAGTAAAAAGAAGGATACAAGGGTAAAAAAAGTCGAAAATTGGCCAAATCTAAGACTAAGTTCTGAGCTCGGGAAAAGTAAACCGAAAAAAGATGCTCTCTATAACTACGCCGCTCAATTGCCTTCTTAGGAGATATTTCCGCTGCTGGCGGTAATTCAAGCAGCTGGTTCACCCCCATCTTCTTAAAAACACTAAATTCTTCTTTTTCCCCAATACCGATCACCAGCTCAGGTTGCGTCAGTCTCAACTGCAGAGTTTTAAGGTAAAGAGCAGCTTCTCCTTGAAAAAAGCCACAAGTATCTACTAAAACTACTTCCGTCCGGGCATGCGCCCGCTCTACCAAATTATGAGTAAAAACCGCCGTAGAAGTGATTCGATTCCGAGGAGAAGTATCACCCACAAAATGAAAATAGGGGGTAAATAAGCGCTCTTCAAGTGAAAAATTAGAGGGAAAACCCAATCCCACAGTGGTAGGAGGGCCAACTGTAGACTGTCCCAAATCAGCATCTACCCAAGCTACCTTTTTTCCTTGAGAGAGAAAAAAGTTTACTATCCGAAAAGCCAGGGTAGTTTTTCCCCGATCAACTCCCCCGAGGAGCAAAATTACTCCGGAAAAAGTTTGTAAACGGTTAAGAAGCTCTTCTCCCAAAGAGGAAGGGTCAATATTTTCCATCAATAAGACCAGAAACAGTCCCTATTTGAAAATTTTGTTCTTCCAGCTGCTCTATTATTTGAGGAAGAACTCGGACTGTTTGAGAAAGACTGTGAAACAAAATAATAGAACCCGGTTCAACCTGGGATAGAACATTGTTCACTATTTCTTCTTCTTTACCGTTCAAAGCCCAATCTCTCGAGTCTACATCCCACAAAACCACGCTATATCCGGTAGAACCGCAGGCTTCTTTGATTTCTTCGGTTATCATTCCTCCTGGTGGACGAAAAAAACGAGGAGTCTCACCTGTTATCTTTTTAATTTTTTCTTCAGCCAATTTAATATCCTGAATTAAAGTCTCGACTGGGTCTTCTTTCTGCCAGCAATGAGAAAAAGAGTGATTAGCTATTTCATGGCCAGAAGAGACAATTAGACGGGTCACTTCCGGATATTTTACCGCCTGGTTCCCAATTAAGAAAAAAGTAGCTCGAATTTGATATTCTAATAAAACCTCAAGGATATCCGAGGTGTACTGGTTGGGAACATCATCAAAGGTAAAAGCTACTCGATTTTGGCCAACGTTATCTCTCCAAACCAGCCGAGTTTGGTTATAACCAAACTCGGACCTCTCCTCAAGCTCAATTGCCCAAACAAAGTTGGTTACAAAAAACCCTAAAAAAATAAACCAAAAAAAAGCAAGAAATCGGCTCTTCTTTATCCGTTCCAAAGCAACTATTTTCTGCCTCATTAATATTAAACAAAACCTCCCGACCAAGAGTTAACTAAATCGGGAGGTTTTCTCCTTATTATTTCGAAATCAAAGGTTGTAACTTAGCTTCAATCTGATTTTTAGGAACATATCCTACCACTCGATCGACTTCCCGTCCCTGGTGAAAAACGATTAATGTTGGTATAGCCTGAATGCCATATTTTTGGGCAATAGAAATAGCTTCATCGGTGTTAAGTTTACAAACTTTTACCTTACCACTCCATTTATCAGCTATTTCTTCCACTATTGGAGCTACCATCCGGCAGGGCATGCACCAGGGAGCCCAAAAGTCCACCAAAACAGGAATAGGAGATTCTAACACCTCTTCTTGAAAGTTCTGTTCGCTCAGTTGGCACAAAGTTTCAGCCATTTTGTTCACACTCCTTTTTTTGCCCCATCCGTAACTCTTCACCTCGAATGAGTCTTTTTATATTTTTTTCATGCCTCCAAAACACCAAGCCAGCAGCAAATATTCCCCAACCAACCTGATAAAAAGGATGGTCAAAGAGCAAAAGGAAAATCGGCATAAGCAAAGCACCTATGAGTGAACCTAAAGAGGCATACCTGCTAACTCCAGCTACCACTATCCAACTCGCAAGACAAAGGAGAGCCGAAGGCCAGGAAACAAAGAGCAAACTCCCCAAAGTAGTGGCCACGCCCTTCCCTCCTTTAAAACCCAAAAAAATCGACCAGTCGTGTCCTACTACTACTGCTATCATGGCTAAAACCCACCATCCCGGGTGGGAAATAAAGTGAGTGGCTAAAAAAGCTGCTAAAAACCCTTTAAGAGCATCCAGCACTCCAGCAATCACGGCTGGAGCAAATCCGGTAACCCGAGAAACGTTGGTTGCTCCAATGTTACCACTCCCAACCCGACGAATATCCACTCCCTTAACCAACCATCCAATTAACAAACCACAAGGGAAAGATCCCAAAAGGTAATTAACTGGAAACACCCACCAAAAATCCACTATAATCACCCCTCATACTTGCCTAAAACCAAAGTCCCATTATGGCCTCCAAAGCCAAAGGAATTAGAAAGAGCATTGTTAATAACCATAGACACCGGCTTAAGAGGAGTGTAATCAAGATCACAGTCGGGGTCGGCTTCCTCTAAGTTTATAGTAGGATGGATAATTCCATGATAAATCGACAAAGCAGTAGCCATTGCCTCCAGTGCTCCTGCAGCTCCCAGTAAATGGCCAGTCATCGATTTAGTAGCGCTAATTTTTAATCGATAAGCCTTTTCGCCAAAAACCTTCTTTATGGCTAAAGTTTCCATTTTGTCGTTCAAGGGAGTGGAAGTTCCGTGAGCATTGATATAATCTATATCTTCTGGATTCAAGCCGGCATTCTGAATAGCCAACTTCATTGCTCGTGCTGCTCCCTCTCCCTCAGGGTCAGGCGCGGTTACATGGTAAGCATCACAGGAAGAAGCATAACCCTTAAGTTGGCAATATATTCTGGCTCCCCTGGCTATCGCTTTTTCCTCCGATTCTAAAACCAAAGCCGCTGCTCCCTCAGACATTATAAATCCATCCCGATTTTTATCAAACGGTCGGGAGGCTTGCTCCGGTTGATGATTGCGAACAGAAAGAGCTTTCATAGAACAAAAGCCAGCAAAAGCCAGAGGAGTAATGGATGCTTCGGCACCCACCACTATCATCCAATCAGCTTCTCCTCGCTCCACAATTCGCAGTGCCTCCCCTAAAGCCCGAGTAGAAGCTTCACAGGCAGTAGATACGCAACTACTCGGCCCCTTTAACCCCAATTGAATAGCCACATTAGCGGCTCCCATGTTGACAATCATCATGGGAATGAAAAAGGGGCTCACCTTACCCGGTCCTCTTTTCATAAGCACCTGGTGTTGACTTTCAAAAGTGTTTATCCCACCGATGCCCGAACCTAAAATCACCCCAGCTCGCTCCCGCAGTGACCCTTCCAGCTTAAGCTCAGCATCCTGAATGGCCATCAAAGAAGCACCAACCGCAAATTGGGAAAAACGATCCATTCGTCGGACTTCTTTCCGAGGTAAAAATTCTTCCGGGTCGAAATTCAAAACTTCTCCTGCAATCTGGCTATCAAAGGGAGCAGGATCAAAACTGGTAATCCTACCAATCCCCGATTTACCTTTCAAAAGCGATTCCCAAAATTCCTCTTTACCAATTCCTATCGGGCTGATAGTTCCCAATCCCGTTACTACCACTTTTTTCCTCAAAGAAAATAACCCCCTTTACCATCGGATAAGAGTTGAACCCCAGGTAAGCCCTGCCCCAAAGCCTACCAGCAAAACCAAGCCTTCTTTTTCCAACCTACCTTCTTTGTTTGCTTCATCCAGAGCAATCGGTACCGAAGCCGAAGAAGTGTTACCATATTTATGGACGTTCACGAAAACCCGCTCACTCGCAATACCTAATCGTCGAGAAGCAGACTGAATAATGCGAATATTTGCCTGATGAGGAATAAACAAAGACACTTCATCCAAAGAAAAACCCGCTTTTTGCACTACCCGACGAGAAGCCTCTTCCATAATTCTAACCGCAAATTTAAAAACTTCATTACCATTCATTTTAATATAATGTAGTCGATTTTCTACTGTTTGGTGAGAGGCAGGAAAACGGGAACATCCCCCGGGAATTTCCAATAGGTGAGCTCCTCCGCCATCACTACCCAAACAATCGGCTAATATTCCCGGTTCCTCTCCCAGTCCGAGCACAACCGCTCCTGCTCCATCTCCAAAAAGAACACAAGTGGAACGATCCTGCCAGTCTAAAATTTTAGAGAGAGTTTCAGCACCAACTACTAAAGCTTTCTCTCCTCCCCCACCCCGGAGATATTTCTCGGCCATCGACAAAGCGTAAACAAAGCCAGTACATCCTGCTTCTACATCAAGACAAGCCGCTCGAGAAGCTCCAAGGTCTCTTTGCAGGAGACAAGCAGTTGCCGGAAATAACATATCCGGAGTTACAGTGGCCACCATGATTAAATCCAGCTCTTCTGGACTAATCCCGGCAGCCTCAAGTGCCTGTTGGGCTGCTCGAAGAGCAAAATCAGAAGTAGTTTCGTTCGAGTTCGCAATTCTTCTCTCTTTAATGCCTGTTCGGCTGGTAATCCACTCATCGGAGGTATCCACCATTTGCTCCAAATCATAATTAGTTAAAATTTTCTCTGGTACACTAGATCCAGTTCCTAAAATCCTTACCCAATGATCTCTCAACCTTTTGCCTCCTTTGTTGCTACCAAAGAAAATCCTATTTTACCTTCGGCCACCACCTCATCCCCTACCTTAGCTACTCCCTGCAATTTGCCCATCCTTTTTTTTAGTTTAAGCAAACTAACCGTAATAACTAATTGGTCTCCCGGCAAAACCGGTCTTCGAAATCGAACGTTGTCCAACGAAGTGAAATAAGGGACGCTCCCCCTAAACTCTTCCATATTCATCATCATAGTAGCCCCTACTTGGGCCATACTTTCTAAAATTAGAACTCCAGGCATAACCGGTCGCCCGGGGAAATGGCCCTGGAAAAACCACTCGTTCATAGTAACATTTTTCACGCCCACCGTGGTATTTTCTTCAATAGATATTATCTTATCCACCAGTAGAAAAGGGAAACGATGAGGCAAGATTTCTTGAATTTTTCTGATATCCAACTCCATAAAACTTCCTCCTTCAAAGTTATTTATTCCGGGCTAACGCTTCTTTCAAATTGACAAGAAAGAAAGATTCGGGTATATTTTACCAGAAATAACTCTATTACTTCGAGGGAAAGCAAAAGGTGGATATTAATTATGCTCAGAGGAATGAAAAAATATTTAAATGTAATCTTGATTATCGTGGTGATAGCTTTTGCCGCTACTATTTATTATGGTTACGGTTCATATAGTGCTTCTTCTTCCAGTCAGACTGTGGCTGCCATGGTTAACGGTACCCCTATCACCATTAACCAACTTAATTCTGCTTTTCGGAACACCATTGCCAATTACGACACCCAAACCTTAAATCAGCTGGATGAAACCACCATCAGCTTTCTTCGGTTATTAACTTTAGAAAATTTAATCAATAACGAATTACTCTACCAGGAGGCTCAGTCCCGGCGAATCGGGGTGTCAGATCGGGAAATAGAAGCTGAAATAGAAGCAATTCAAGCCCAGTTTCCCTCCCCGGAAGAATTTCAAAGATTTCTCGACTACCAACAAATCAGGTTAAGAGACCTCAGGGAATCCATAAAAAGAAGTCTCATGATTGAAAAATTAATCGACTCTCTTGGCGAATCAATAGTTATTCCAGAAGAAGATATCCAAAGATATTATCAAGAAAACCTCGAACTTTTCACCATTCCTCCCCAATATCATCTAAAACAAATTACCCTGCCCAGCAAAGAAGAGGCTGAAAACATTCATCGTCACCTTCTTTTAGGAGAAGATTTCAGCCAGGTAGCCCGGGAGCACTCCATCGATTCCTTTGCTGACCAGGGAGGTGAACGGGGATGGGTAGGGGAAAGCTCTCTCCCGGAAGCAGCCAAAAGCGTTCTATCCACTCTTCCGCGAGAGGGGACAGCGATTTCCCCCATAGTCCAGATAGGAGAACAGTATGTCATCTATCAGGTATTAGAATATCAACCTGAGAAAAAACAAAGCTATGAAGAAGTCAAAGAACAAATCGAACAGACTCTTCGAGCAGAACAAGAAAGAGTCAAGGTAGAACATCTCTTGGCCGAGTTGAGAGAAAAAAGCGAAATTACGATTTCCGAAGAACTTCAATTAGTTACTACTTCTCAAGAAGAGGAAAGCCCATCATCGGAAGAAACCGTGCCTCCTGAGCAATGAGGATCAAATTAGCAATTTTAGTTTCAGTTTTAGTAATTTTAGGGTCTTTTCTCTTCTTCTCGTTCGCTAACTCTACCCCTTTCCAAGTGGTTACATCGATTCTTGGCACCAGCTTGGAAGGGGTAAAACCCGATGAAATCCCGCTGGTTCTTTCCCTGTTAGAAGAAAAATGGAAAGCCGCTCCCCTCACCATCCAGGCTGGAGAAAAAATTTACCAGGTAGATAAAAAAAACTGGGATATCAAATGGGAAATCCCCCAAATGAAGAACTTAGTTCTTAAAAAAGAGGTCCAAACCTTACCTATCGTTTTCTCCTGGGACGAGAAAAAAGTGGAAAACACTCTTTACCAAATTGCACAAGAAGCTCAAACCCTCCCCCAGGATGCTTATTTTGTATCAGGACGAATTATCCCATCTATCCCCGGTAGAAAACTTAATATAGAAAAAGCTAAAGAGGAAATACAAAAAAATATTGAACAAGGGGAAGATCAGATTATCCTTCACAGTTTTCAAGAAATTCCTCCTGCTAAATCTACCCAGTTAATACTGGAAGAAGTAGGGTTAGGATACCAACTATCCCGTTTCCAGACTTCGTTGGCTGAGCGGGAGCCAGCTACTATTTTTAACATAAAGTTAGCCTGCTCAGCCATTAACGGAATAGTATTATCCCCAGGAGAAATTTTTTCTTTCAATCAATTGGTAGGTAAAGCCGAAAAAGAGGATGGATACCAGTTAACCCAGGTATATGCTAATGGCCAGCTAACCCCTGGATATGGAGGAGGGATTTGCCAGGTATCATCTACCCTTTACAATGCCATTTTATATACTGAAGCAAAGGTTATCGAGCGCCACCCTCACTCTGGCTATTCTGCCACCACCTCCTATGTTCCCCCCGGGCGAGATGCAGCGGTTAGTTATGGTTTTAAAGATTTCTGTTTTTCCTTTCCCCAACAATCGGTAGCCATTTTTGCTTTTATTCAGGGGGAAGAATTAACAGCTGAAATCTGGGGAGAGCAAGAAAATGATTTCCATCCTTCCATTTCAACTAAATTAATCTCTTACCAAACCTGCCAGGAGGAATCAACAGAGGTTATAATAGAAACCTCTATCTGGAATGGAGGGAAGAAAATAAAGTCTTACCAGGATCGTTATCTAACCCCTTGCGACATGATTGAAATGTTAAAAGAAAATTATTAACCTGCTCTTCCACTCTCTCCCACACGAGAGCAAACCATTATCCCAAGATTATATTGAATTCTGTTTTCATTGTTATCTGGTGCGACTCAAGCCACATGGGGGTCTATCTTGTAAACGGCAATAATGGGGGCTTCACCCCCCTTAAACCCCTTTCTTTTTTGTCACTAAAATAACCTTTTGTCCGTCATTCCTGAATGTATTTATCAGGAATCCAAACTATAGGGGGAAAACTCCCCCTATT
>JASGLU010000059.1 GCA_030156825.1 Candidatus Atribacteria bacterium
CCTCGGTTGTTTTTATCTTTTATGTTTTTCAGTTTTTAAGTTTTTTGCTTTTCGGGGGGTTATAGGGGGTTTACCCCCTATTGTTCGGTTATAAGGGGGGCAGCGCCCCCATTATAGTCGGGGTTATTAGGGGGCTTGCCCCACTGAGGAATGTCTTTCTTCCTCAGTTAGTTTTTTTATGTATTTCAGTATTTCAGTTTTTTGTTTTTTGGGGGTTATTAGGGGGCTTGCCCCCTAATAGTCCTTTTTAGAATAAGGCACAAATTTTACCGAAATTTAGGGGGTAGAGGATGAAGGCAGCTGTGCTTGAAGCTATTGACCGTTTGGTGGTGAAGGAGGTTCCTGACTATCAGGTAGGGCCGGGAGAAATTTTGGTTCGGGTTAGGGCCTGTGCTGTGTGTGGCTCCGATTTGCGAATAATGCATTCCGGTAACCCTCGAGTGTCTTTCCCACAAATTGTGGGTCATGAAATTGCGGGGGAAGTGGTAGGGATAGGAGAAGGAGTAAAAAAGTTTAAAGTGGGAGACCGGGTGGCGGTTGGAGCCGACGTTCCCTGTGGAGAATGTTACTGGTGTCAGAACGGAATGGGTACTAATTGTAATATTAATTATGCTATTGGTTACCAATTTCCCGGGGGATTTGCCGAGTATATCCTTCTTAACCGGTTAACAGTTGTCCAGGGAGCAGTGCATATTATTCCTCAAGGTTTGAGTTTTGACCAGGCTGCTTTGGCCGAGCCCTTGGCTTGTGCTATAAACGGGTTGGAGATGAGCCAGCTGGGAGTGGGAGATTCTCTGGCTATTATTGGAGCCGGTCCTATTGGCTGTATGATGATAGAGATGGGTCGTCATATGGGCGCAACTAATATCATTGTTATTCAGCGCTCTCCTGCCCGACTGGAAATGGCTAAAAAATTTGGAGCCGACCACTATTTTTTGAGTACGGACGACGATTTAGAAGAAAAGATTCAAGCAGTAACTGCTGGTGAAGGAGTAAACGTGATTATGGTTACCTGTGCTTCTCCTCTTGCCCAGGAGCAAGCTCTGCGTCTGGCTTGCCATCGGGGCCGGATTAACTTTTTTGGCGGTTTACCCCAGAATGCTCCCAATATCAGCATTCCGAGTAACTTAATTCACTATCGGGAGTGCATGGTTTTGGGCAGCCACGGTAGTTTGCCTCGTCACCACTTAAAAGCGCTGCATGTGATGGATAAAGGCATGGTTCATCCTGAGCAGTTGATTACTCATCGTTTCCCACTTGACCAGGTGAGGGAAGCTTTCCAGACGGCCGAATCTCATCAGGGTTTGAAAGTAGTGGTTAACCCGTGAAGAGCACCATGCAAGCCCTGGTACTTGAAGCAAAGGGAAACTTGGTTTTAAAAGAAGTACCCCGACCTTCACCTGCAGCAGGTGAAGCCCTGATTCGGGTCAAAGCGGCTGGAATTTGTGGTTCGGATTTGCCCCGAGTATTCGGTGATATTGCCTATTTTTATCCTTTAATTCCCGGGCATGAATTTGCGGGGGAAGTGGTAGAGGTGGGCGATGTTGAAAACAAGGGTTGGCGAGGGAAAAGGGTTACCGTTTATCCGCTTATAGCTTGTGGGGAGTGTGCTTATTGTCAACTTGGCTGGTTTGAGCTGTGTGAAAATTACGGATATGTTGGTTCCCGCCGAAATGGAGCCTGGGCAGAACTGGTGACGGCACCGATAGCTAATTTGGTTGAACTCCCAGCGAGCGTTTCTTTTGAAGAGGGAGCTTTAACCGAGCCGGCTGCAGTGGCACTTCACGGAGTGCGAAAGAGTGGAATTAGGGTAGGGGAGGAAGCGGCTGTTTTTGGTTTGGGTCCGATTGGAATTCTGGTAGGCATTTGGCTTAAAAAAGCAGGGGTTCGCTTTCTTTTGGGGTTGGATGTAGACCAGAGCAAGTTTAAAAAGGCAAAAGAATTTGGGTTCGACCAGACAGTGAATCCCCAAACAAAATTACCCGCTCGGTTTCCGGTAGTGATAGAGGCTTCGGGTAACCGGCTGGCTATTTTAGATGCCATTGAGCTGGTGGAAAAAAGAGGGACACTGCTTCTTCTGGGAAACCAGGAACGAGAAGTGGTTCTATCCCCGCAGGATATGGGAAAAATACTGAGAAAAGAGCTCAGGCTTCAAGGAAGCTGGAATTCTCAGTTTTCCACTTTAGGTTCGGATTGGACGGCTGTTTTAGGAATGGAGGCAAAGAAAACGGTTTCTTTGCAACCCCTTGTTTCCCACCGGCTTTCTCTATCTCAGACCCCTGATTTTATTTTTAAAATGTGGAAACGGCAAGTTTCTTTTTATAAAGCGATAATAACTGATTTTTCCTGACCGATTTTTAAATGAAAAGGAGAGTTAACTGTATGCCTGAAGTTAAAATTTCGGCTTCACTCGACTGCGCTAACTATTTAAATCTCCTCCATGATATTCGCCAGCTGGAAGAAGGCAAAGTGGATATGATTCATATTGATATTATGGATGGTAATTTTGTACCTAACTTTGCAGTGGGTACTAATTTGCTGCGTGCGCTTCGTCCTCTTACCTCCTTATTTTTTGATGTCCATCTGATGGTGCAAAATCCAGAACCTTTTATTCCAATTTTTGCTCAGCTGGGGGCCGACAGCATCACTTTTCATGCTGAGGTAACCTCTCGGCTTCATCATCTGCTTAGTTTGGTAAAAAAACAGGGTAAAAAAGTAGGGATTTCTCTTAATCCTTCCACCCCGCCTGCCTTTTTAGAATATCTTCTGCCTTATCTGGATATGGTCCTTTTGATGACAGTGGACCCGGGCTTTGTGGGGCAAAAATTTGTGCCGGAAGTGATTCCCAAAGTGGGACAGGTGCGAGCCATGATGGAAAAACAAGGGTTAGACTTAGACATTGAAGTGGATGGAGGAATTGGAGAAAAAACAGTTCCACTTTTGAAAGAAAAAGGAGCTAATGTGTTTGTAGGAGGAACTTCCAGTATTTTTTCGGGAAAAGAGGGGGTAAAGGAAGCGGCCCTTCGTTTCCGCCGGTTGTGTGAGGAAAGTTAAAACAAAAGAACCTGAATTTCCGATTACTAATTTAGCCTCGGGGGTTTAAGGGGGGCGAAGCCCCCATTACTGAGGAAGTGTTCTTCTTCCTCAGTAAGTATTTATCTTTTTAAGCTTTTTTGTATTTGTTTTATCTTTTAGGGGGGTTTAAGGGGGGCGAAGCCCACATTATAGATGCATTTAGGAATGACGGATAGAGGGTTGTTGCACTAACGAGAAAGAAAGGGGTTGATAAGGGGGAGTTCTTTTCCCCCTTATACCGAGGGACGTTTTCTCCCTCGGTTAGTATTTATCCTTTAGTCTAACTTACCCCATCTATCCATAAGATAAAGAGGGGGATAGATAATTACCAAAAATAAGATAATAACAACCCACATTGGGTCAAGTTCTAATTTGCCTTTTGCCAACCAGTCACCAAAAATTTCTAAAAAAAGGAAAGAGAGAACTATGGTGAGAAAAGTATGGTATTCCCGTTTTAACACTTTTTTCCAAGAAAAAGAGTTAGCTGGTGGCTGCCAAAGGGCAGGGTTGGGAATAAAAGCCGGGGTTTTACGGGCCCAGCTTAAATAAGCCTCACCAAATTTTTCCTCCAAAAATTTTTCTTCGGCCAGCATAACTCGTTCATAGTAGAGAGTAAAAGCCAGGATAAAAATCAGGGTTAACCACCATATTCCAAAAAATAGGGATATCCCTAACATGATAAAAAAATTGCCTAAATAGATAGGGTGGCGGGCGACGGAATACATGCCAGTAGTATTTAAGCTTTCTGCCTTTTGTCCATCGGTGTTTCTGCCTGACGTTCCTTCTGGTACATGTCCTACCGTAATAGTCCTGATCCCGAGCCCCAAAAAAGAAATGGCTAAACAACCGGCTTCCCAGGGTTCAGTTGGTAGAGACCACCCCCGCAGGCGAAGAGCTTCCCTTAACCCCAAAAAAACTATCACTACCAACAGCAAAGGAAGATAGCTCCTCCTTTTAAAAATCCAGTTGCCTATTACCTCCAGCTCTTCTCTGAGAAGCATGTTTTTATCCTTCCTTCGTTATGAAGAATTTTTCCCTTCAAAATAGCCCTAATTTTATCTTTGTAATTTTATCACTTTTTTGTTCCTAAAGTTTCCAAGTTTTTTGCCGATTATAAACGATTATAAATAATAGTATCCCATAAACCTGATAAATTGTTTAAAACTTAAAATTAGCTATCAGATGAGCTTCGCGTTAACGGTTAATTACCATGGGTTTTTACAATTAATTGTAGTAAAAGTAAAATCCATGACTAAATTTTACCTGAGGAGGTAGTTAGAATGGGAAAATTGAAGGTTTTATTGGTAATTACCCTGGTTTTACTGCTTAATGGTTACCTTTATGGAGCAGAAGAGGCTCCGGTGGAAATCATCCAGTTTGCCCAAACTAATTTGGTTGAATGGGGAAAAGGTCCGATTATTGTAGCGGCAGTCAAACTTCAAAATGAAGAGGGAAAAACCTTAGAAGAAATCAGGGAACTGGATGAACGGTGGATATCTACCCCTGGGATAGCCGATTTTATGAAACCCTTTTTGGAGAACGAATGTGCGCAACATCTATCGGAGCTGGGAAAATCCGCTCCTTACTTTGTTGAAACTTTTGTAATGGATAATCAGGGGGCATTGGTAGCCACCACCAACAAAACTTCCGACTACTGGCAAGGGGACGAGGCCAAATTTATAGAATCATATAAAGCAGGAAAGGGAGAAATTTATATTAGTCCGGTTGAATTTGACGAGAGTACACAGGCCTACTTGGTGCAAGTTTCGGTTCCGGTTACAGAGGAAGATACCACTATTGGAGTTATTACCATTGGAATCGATGTTGACCAGTTTGTACTTTGAGTTGGATTTCTGATTACAGCCAAAAAAGGAAAGGAGTAGATCGATGAACAAAAGTAAAAGAAAGAAGGTTGGCACCAGAATTAGCTGGGGATTTATGCTTATGATAGGAATTTTGGCTTTAGTTGGTGGCCTTGGAGTGTGGTTATCGCAAACAATTCAGGATAATCTTGAAGAAATTTTTGCTGTTCGACTTCCCAGCATCAACATTATTTTGGAAATTGACCGGGATCTGTACCAGCTGCTGGTAGCAGAGCGATCAATGATTTTTAGCGACGTCGGATCAGAAAACTTTGACCAGCTGCTGGAAGAATACCAAACCAATCTCCAACAATCCAAAGATCGATGGGAAGAGTACAAAACCCTGGCTTCAAGCCCGCAAGAACTGGAAATTATTCCCCAATACGAAAAAGCCCGCTCAGAGTGGGAAGCCCTATCTAAACAGGTGGTAGATGGGCGTCTGAGCGATACCCGAGAAGGTCGGGCTTTAGCTATAGACCTTACTTTGGGTTCGGCTAAAGAGCAATTCGAAAAGATGAGAGGTTATCTCGACCAGCTTACCGAAATAAATTTAGCTCTGGCCGAAGAAGAAAATGTGGAAGCCAAAGCTGCTTATCAGGCCAATGTCTTTTTAGTCTCTGTCCTCCTTGCGGTGGGAGTAATAGTCGGAGTAATACTTTCTATCTTTATTACCAGAAGCATAACTAATCCCTTAAGCAAACTGTTACGGGCAACGGAAGCTGCAGCTCAGGGAGACCTCACCGCTCAGGTGGAAATCCGCTCCCAGGACGAACTTGGGAGGTTGGGGCAATCTTTCAACGTTATGCTTGGGAGTCTGCGTGATCTGACAACTGGCATAGTAAATACTGCTTCCACTTTGGCCGCTTCCAGCCAGGAACTCAATTCTTCCGTCCAAGAAGTTTCCAAAGCTACCCAGGAGATTGCTCAAACCATCACCCAAATTGCCCAGGGTTCAGGTGAACAGAGTGAAGAGATTGAAAAAATTGGTGAGCGGGCGCGGGAGGTTGCTCAACAGGCAAAAACTATCCAATCCTCCACCAAACACAATTTAGAACTTTTGCAAAAAATGAAGTCCGCACTGGAGCTCAATTTGAACACTCTTTCTGATATTAGGGAAACTATAAATCTTACTGCCCAAGAATCAAAAACCAGCCGGGATGAAGCTCAAAGAGGACAAGAATTTTTGCTGGTTTTGGAAGAAAATATTAACTCCATTGCCCAGGCCACCCAGGACGTAGGCCAATCTATTTCCGCTTTAGATGAGCGCTCACAGGAAATTGAAAAAATGGTGGAGCTGATTACTGGTATTGCAGAACAAACCAACCTTTTAGCTTTAAATGCGGCAATTGAGGCTGCTCGGGCAGGAGAAGCCGGTCGTGGGTTTGCAGTAGTGGCCGAGGAGGTAAGGAAATTAGCCGAAGAGTCGGGAAAAGCAGCCGATCAAATTTCCGAATTGGTAGCAGAGATCAAAGAAGATACTCAACGAGCGGTAGAGCGCATGGATAGAGCCGGTCAGCAAGTAAAAGAAGGGGTAAACCAGGAACAGGCGGTTAACCAAAACTTTGCTCGAATTATTGCTTCTGTTGAAAGGACCATAAATAAGATCGAGGCTCTATCTTCAAACTTTACCAATGCTGAAACGAGTTTGAGGGAAACTGCCCAAAACTCAGAAGAAGTAGCCTCTCTCTCGGAAGATAGTACTTCTCTGATAGAAAAAGTAACTGACCATATTGTCGGCATAAATGAAAGTATTTCTTCGGTAGCCTCGGTTTCGGAGGAAAATGCTGCTTCTTCGCAAGAAGTATCGGCTTCGGCTGAAGAGCAGAGTGCAGCTTTGGAAGAAATTACTTCTGCTACCGAATCGTTGGCAAGGCTGGCTCAGGAGCTACAAAACATGGTAGCAAAATTTAGACTATAACAACGGAAAAAGGGGCGGGCTACTTTTTCTTCTCCGCAGATGGTGTGTTGACGCAGAAATTGGGCCTGCCCCCGCACCAGTTTTGTAAATGGTATAATGGGAGAAAATTGGGTGGAGGAAAAGAGGATGAGCCAAAACTTGCGATGGAGGGTAGTTTTTTCCTTTTTGTTGTTTTCTCTCTTGTTTTTGCCAGTTGTTGCTTGGGGTTTGGTTTCTCAGGCTTTAGTTCCCGACAAAACTACGGTTACCGTTTATCAGGGGATTAATCGGGCCTGGGTAGGGGAGGTGGTCTCTCCTTTCCTGTTTGCGGGGGAGAATCAAATATTGTTTCCCCGAGAGGACCTTGCCCAAAAGAGATTTTTAGTGCTTCCTCTCTCACCAGCAGTAGAAGTAGAAAGATTAGAGCGTACCTCCGGTGGCCAGAAAATTTATTTAAACGCTGCTGAAGACGGACAAAGTCAATTGTTTGTTGGATTTTTTGAAGAAGGTTTTGATTGGGCAGAGCGCTACCTCGGTTTTATTCAGGAAGGGAAAGAGGAACTGCTTTTGATTCCTTCGGTTTTAGTGGTGAACCAAAACTCTCGAAGTTGGGAAAAGGTTTCCCTAAGCTGGCTTTTAGGCTCACCCCTGTTGGAAGAAGAGGTTTTGGCTATGGAACTACTATCAAAGTCTCGAGCAGAAGGGGCAAAGTTTAGTGATAGCTATGCCGTTTCTGCCCCGCCGGTTATGGAGAGGGTTTCTGAATACCAGTTATTTACTTTTCCGCAAGAGGTGGATATTCTACCCCGTAGCTTGTGGCAAGTCTTTCTGCCGGCTTTCTCTTTTCCTTTTGAAGAGGTGGTTCGTTTCAAAATGGGAGAGGTTGAGAGGGTTTTGACTTTTACCAACCAAGAAGAGCCACTTCCTTCAGGTGAGCTCCAGCTTTTTTGGGGGAAAGAAATTGCTGAAAGTGAGTTTTTCCCGGGGGCCCGTTTGGGTGAGGAATTGGAGTTTGCCCTTAAAATCCCGACAGGGGTTTTTATAGAAAGAAGAGTAGTCGATTACCGGCGACAAGAAGCCCGTTTTAACCAAGACCGGGAAGTGGTGGCTTTTCTCTCTTCTCGGGAAATTGAGTTTGAGCTACAAAATCAGCGGGAAGAAGAGATTACCCTGCAGCTGGTGGAGGAGGTTTATTCTCTGGGGGAATTGACTTTGAGTGAAGGCTGGCAATGGAAGAATAACCAGGCCTGGCGGGAGCTAACCCTTTCTCCTGGGGAGGAAAAGACGGTAGTTTTGTCCTATCAATTTGAGGAGGCACTCCCGTGAAAAGAATTCTTTTTTTCTTAATCTTAGCATCTTTCCTGGTTTGTTGTGGGGCAAATGTGGGTTGGTCAGAAGAAATCTTATTGCATAATCCGGTAGAAAAAAGTCTGCTTATTTTTCCCGATGGCCAGGCATTTATTCAGGAAAGGTGGCAGGTAAGTTTTCAGCCCGGTACCAACCGTTTTATCTGGCAGCGACCGCGCGCGGAAACGGTGGATAATTTTGGCTTACAAGTGGAAGGGGGAGAGTTGCAGAACCTGATTCATCAACTGGATGGATTGAGCTCTACTATTTTGATAGAGGCAGAAGAAGAGACAACCGGGGAGATAATTTTTTTATGGCCTGAACCGGAGCTAAGGGTGGACTTTACCTATCAGGTGGTTTGGGAAAAGGGGGCAAATTTACCCCAGGTGGGGCTTTGGATAACAATTAGGGAGACCGGCTCCTCTTCTTATCCGCTAATGAAAGTGGAAGTGCTGGGAAAAGTGTTTAATCTCCAGATTGAACCCCAGGGAGAAAAACGTTTCTTTTTTGGGCTAATTGAAGTAAAAGAAGCAGAAAAGTTAATCAAATACGAGACTGTTCAATCCCAAGCTCAATTGTTCTGGAAATTGCACCTGCCTTTAACCTATCTCCTCCCAGCTAAAGTAGAATATTTTGAAAAAGAAAAAGACCAGGTTACTTTCCTGGGTGAAGGGAGATTGACAGGTGAGGAGCGAGTTTTAGAGCTTCCCCTGGGAGAAGCGGCTGATATTATATTAGAAGAAACTATTGTGCAACAGGAGAAACAGGATCGGGTTTATTCTAAAACAGGAGAAGAAGTACTTTACGATACTTTAGAAACGAAAGTCTATCGACTTGAAAACCGGGCGGAAGAAGCAAAGAAGGTAATTGTCTATGATAGGGTTGGATCCAGTTTTGAGATAATATCTTCCTCGGTTTCACCGAAGATGGAGAGATTTGATTTAATTTCTTTTGAAGTGGAATTCTCTCCCCAGGAAAAAAAAGAAATCACTTTTTCAGTTAGGGGCAAAAACCTAACCCGGGGGTGGATATTGGATTAATCATTTTTGTCAGGAGAGTTTCCATCTTCGGCCATTGTATTCTTGCATAATTTTGGGCAAGGTTAACTTAGACCGAGGATGGTTTTTGGCTTAAAAAGATAAACCTAACAGGGGGTTACATGAAGTTTAAAATTCTATTTTTGGTTTAGGTGGGGAAGCTTCTCTCATCCTTGACACGGAAGAAAGGATTGCACTATAATATAATTACTGGTAATTACCACTTAATATAGGTATCTGAGGAGGTGAGACAATCGGAAAAGGAGAGCTGTGTTTAATAATCAAAGGGTAAGACAGGGGAAACTGTTAACGGAGTAGTGTGTGTTTTAGTACTTAATAGTATAAAACAGCATGAAGCTAACTTAAAAAAGGAGGGTATAGTCAATGCGAAAGTTAATAGTATTTTTGGTTATGGCATTTGTCCTTCTGGGGGTCACCTTCGCCTTTGCCGCTGATGAGGAACCTTACGAAATCGCTTTTATTGTGAAAGCAACCGATTCTGACTTTTGGCAGTACACTATAGTAGGTGCCAGAAATGCAGAGCACGATTTAAAGGGCCTGATCAATATAACTGTTTATGGGCCACCGTCTGAAGCTGATATTGATCAGCAGGTAGCCATTCTGGAAAACGTGGTCAACACCGGGCCGGACGCTATTGTTATGGCTTCCACCAGCTCGGACGCTACTTCTCTGGTTCTTGACCAGGCTTACAACCAGGGGATAAAAATCATTCTTATTGACAATATTGTCCATGATACTGGTTACCACTCTTTTCTGGCTACCAACAACCGAGTAGGTGGAGCGTTGGCGGCCGATATGCTGGTTGAATCTCTCGAGGCAGCCGGTAAACCACTTGAGGGCAAAATTGGTATAATAAGTGCGATGGCCGGGGTGCAAGTGCTCATTGATAGGACGGAAGGCTTTATCGAACGACTCAACGAAATTGCTCCCGAGATTGAGATTCTTCCTATCAGATACTGTGATAATGATATCGCCGTGGCAGCCAATGCGGCCGAAGACATGTTGACCGCCAATCCTGACCTGTTGGGTTTCTTTGCCAACAATAACCACACAGGTGACGGTGTTGCCCGGGTTATTGAAGAACAGGGTTTGCAAGATGAAATAATTGCTGTGGCCTACGATTCTGATCCTCAAGAAATTGATGCCCTTCGTAGTGGAGCCTTGAAGGCTTTAATTGTTCAGGATCCTCATGGAATGGGTTATAAAGGTGTTATGTTTGCCTTTATGGCCATTCACGATGAACCTCTTCCAGAATACTTCGATACCGGGGTTTACGTAATTACTAAAGAAAATCTCGATGAATCAATATGGATCCTTGACCCCTTCTCCCGGAAGAGGTACTAAGCAATGGATGATGGGTAGCGGTTTATCCGCTACCCATTTTTGTTTTGGGAACAAAATTCAGCAAAACAACTTTGGAAAAAGTTTGAATGGTATGGGAGAGGAAAAGGGGACAAGTTAGAGCGGGTAAAAACAATTATCTATCTTCGGTTGGGAAGTAATTTGTGATTTGTACAGAATGGAATAGGGCCAAACTCAACAATGTTTCTTTGATTAAAGATTACTTTTAGCTTCGATTTTCTGGGGTTAGTACTTTGAAAAAAGGAGGATTTTATGCCTGCTGGCAGGGAAGTTTTAAAACTGGAAAACATCTGCAAATCTTTTCCGGCAATTAAAGCACTTGACCAGGTGAATTTTGCAGTAAGAGCCGGGGAAGTGATGGGATTGGTAGGCGAAAATGGAGCGGGGAAATCAACCCTGATAAAAGTTGTCACCGGTGCTTATGCCAGGGATTCAGGAAGGATTTTATTTGAAGGGGAGGAAGTTGTAAAAAATTCGCCTATCATTTCGAAAGAATTGGGTATTTATGCCGTCTACCAGGAAGTAATGGTGGCTCCTGATTTAAGTGTGGCCGAAAACTTTTTCTTAGGCAACCAGCCAAAGATAGGGCCGGTTATCGATTGGAAAAAAATGTACCGGGAAGCGGAAAGATTTCTGGAGGAAATTGGAATAGAGATTGATGTCAAGAGGAATATAAGAGAATTGAGTGTGGCCGAGGGCAGAATGGTAACCATTGCCAAATCTCTTTGGCAGAAACCAAAACTGGTTATTTTTGATGAACCCACCGCAGTTTTAACCCGGAACGAGACCCGGATTCTATTTCGCATCATCCGCGACCTTAAAAAAAGAGGGGCAGCAATAATCTATATATCGCACAATTTGGAAGAGGTTTTTGATGTCTGTGACGTGGTAACAGTACTTAAAGATGGGGCTGTGGTAGGTAGTTATCCAGTGGAAGAACTGGAAACAGTGGATAGGTTGATTCCTTTGATGGTGGGAAGAACCATTGAGGAGATGTATCACAAAAGGGAAATAAAAGTTGGTCAAGAAATTCTGCGAGTTGAAGGCCTTTCGGGAAATAAATTCCAGGATATTGATATTTGCGTTAGAGCCGGGGAAGTTGTGGGTTTGTTTGGCCTGGTGGGAGCAGGAAGGACGGAAATTGCAAGAGCGATCTATGGGGCTGACAACTTTGACCAAGGGAAAATTGTGATTAACGGAAGGGAAACCCCAATTAGGAGGCCAAAAGATTCGTTAATACATGGCGTTGGCTATCTACCGGAAGATAGAAAAAATCAAGGAATCTTTCCTCAACAAAATGTCGAATTTAATATAAATATCATCAACTTAGACAAAGTAATGAAAGCCGGAATAATAAATTATAATCAGGCCTACCAACAGGCACAAGATTATGTTGATAAGCTTTCCATCAAAATAGGTAGTCTGTATCAGCAAGTTTCTGAACTGAGTGGGGGAAACCAGCAAAAGGTGATAATTGCCCGCTGGTTGTGCAAAAATTCAGATATTTTTATATTTGATGAACCAACGACCGGCATCGATGTTGGAACCAAAGCGGAGATCTATCGGCTTTTTGGGGAAATACTTGAGCAGGGGAAAGGGATTATCCTAATTTCATCCTATCTACCGGAGATGATTGGTTTAGCGGATAGAATTATTGTAATTTCCAACGGTAAGCTGGCGGGCGAAGTCGAGAAAAAAGATTTCTCGGAAGAGCACCTCCTAACGTTGGCAATGAAAAACGTGATTTCTAAGGAAAAATTTAAGGAGGTAGTCTAAGATGATTCGAAGGAATGAGCGTAGAACCTTTGCCGAAAGGAACCTTCTAATCATATTGGTTGTGATGTGGATATTTTTATCAATTGCAACCAGGGGCAATTTTTCTTCCTGGTCAAATATAGCGAATTTACTTAGACAGACCTCGATTAACGGTGTGGTTGCCATCGGTATGACTTTGATAATTATCACCGGTGGAATCGATCTCTCTGTAGGTTCGGTTGTCGGTCTGAGCGGTATGATATATGCTCTTTTGACCTCAACCAGGGGCGAAATTCAGATTGCTTCCTCGCTGGCAATTATTTTATCTTTGGGAGCCGCAGCCTTAGTGGGGTTGGTAAGTGGTGTGGCGGTTCATGATGGTAAAGTTCCTCCCTTTATTGCTACTTTAGGTATGATGACCCTGATTAGAGGGTTGGTTATGTATATATCAACTGGCAGGATGATTACTGGCTTGCCCCTTTCTTTCAGACAGCTGGCAGTAGCAGGATTCCTGGGCCTACCTGTTCTTGCCTGGATTTGGATAATTATGGTAGCTTTCATGGGTTTTGTGTTGAAGTACACCATGTTTGGCAGAAACCTCTATGCGATAGGTAGTAACAAAGAAGCGGCAAGACTATCTGGAATTAACATCAGGCTCAATATGTACGGGTTTTATACGGTTGGAGCTCTCTTCAGTGGGATGGCCGGTCTGATGTTGGCAACCAGGATGGCGGCTGGCGTTCCTACCGGTGGACAGGGGTATGAACTTGATGCAATTGCCTCGGTGGTTATTGGTGGGGCAAGTTTGAGCGGTGGAGTTGGGACTGTTTTTGGCACGGCTCTTGGCGCTTTGATTATTCAAACCATGAGAAACGGCGGCAACCTTCTGGGCATAGACCCTTTTATCATGGAAATTATGATAGGAGCAATTATTATTCTTGCCGTATTTTTTGACCAGTACTTCAAAGGCAGGAAAGAAGGATAAAAAACTGATTTTCAGCCGGGGAAATAGGGATTTATTTTTTTAATCCTTGGTAACCAAAGTATCCAATTAACCCAAGTTGCACCATAAGTTCCAAAAATAAGCCTATAAATATTTTAGTCGGAAATCCATCCCATCCGTCATTTCCGAAGTCTTCAATCGGGAA
>JASGLU010000004.1 GCA_030156825.1 Candidatus Atribacteria bacterium
GAGGAGGTGGAACAAATTGACAGAGAACTTATTTTCACCTAGAATTTTATATGAGGCATCGTATCTATTTCACCTACATTTTTAAATGAGGCATCAGGGGCTTCCGCGTTCACCAAAGTGATATATAGAGCTCTGGTGGATATCTATATGTCGTCAATTCAGGCAAAGGACGGATACCCAGGGTACAACCCCTATATTCAGAGTGGATCTCACCTTCATAGGGCTAATTATTATGCTCACAATTTAATTTCCTCAATTTTAGGTTTGGTAGGTCATCAATTGCTTTCAGCCCCTTCCCACACGTAAACCATTAGCCACAGCCAGAAGTTCTGAAGCTTCGTGAAAGAAAACCGTGATGGCAACACTTAAAACTCCAATGAGGGCAGAAGGAATAAGGATCCCCAGAATAACTAACGAGAAGGTAATGTTCTGAGTACTTATATCTCTTACCCTTTTCCCCAATTTGATGGCATAGGATACTTTTGTGAGGTCATCTGTGATAAGTGCGATATCAGCTGCTTCTATTGCAGCATCTGCACCTACCGTCCCCATAGCTATTCCCACATCTGCTCGGGCCAAAGACGGAGCATCGTTTATTCCATCTCCAACCATGGCGACGAAGCCATATCTTCCCCTTAACTCCTCTATTACTTTAATTTTATTTTCTGGCTTGAGCTCTGCCCTGACCTCATCCATGCCAATTTCTTTAGCAATTACCTTTGCTGCTACCTCATTATCTCCAGTAAGCATGGCAACTTTAACTCCCATATCATGAAGTTCCTCTACGGTTTTCTTTGCTTGAGGTCTTATTACATCTCTGATAGCAATAATACCAGCAATACTCTCTTCGGTACCGACAAACATAACCGTTTTACCTTCATTTGTTAAATTTTCAATCGGGGGGATTGACTGGCTACTATAACCGGCTCTTCTGAATAGTTCCTGCTTACCTACATAGACAATTTTATCCCCTATTTTTGCCTTTGCTCCATACCCGGCAATAGCGCTAAAATTGGTGGCCTCTAAATCTTTAGCGCCGACTCCCTCTGCTTTTTCTATAATTGCTCTGGCTAAGGGATACTCCGAAAATCTCTCGACGCTGTAAGCTAAACTTAATACCTCTGATTCAGTCCCATTTAGGGTTATAATGTCTGTTAGCACCGGTTTCCCGGCAGTGAGGGTTCCAGTTTTATCAAAGGCAACAACTTTGACTTTGCCCAGGTTTTCCAAATGAACTCCCCCTTTGATGAGCACGCCACTTCTCCCTGCTCTCCCAATACCAGCCGCAACGGCTACCGGAGTAGACATGACAAGCGCACAAGGAGCAGCAGCTACTAAAAGAACAACCACCCTTGTTGCCCAATGCAATGTGGAAACCCCAAATAAAGGAGGAATAGCAATTAGAAAAAGAGCACCGAAAAGAACTAAAGGAGTATATATTCTTCCAAACTGTTCAATAAATAATTGAGTCTTACCCTTTTGTTCCTGTGCTTCCTCGACAAGCCGGATCATCTTAGAGAGAGTATTATCTTTGAAAGCTGCGGTTGCTCTAACCTCCAACACTCCTTCTTGGTTAATTGTGGCCGCAAACACTTTCATCCCTTCTTTCTTATCCACTGGGATAGACTCACCGGTCACCGATGCTTCGTTAATGCTGGAGCGTCCTCTTACGATAAGACCATCGGTTGGAATGGCTTCTCCAGGTCTTACAATGAACACATCTCCTACCGATACTCTTCTGCTCGTATGATGATTTCCTTCCCCTGCTTCAAAACTCGGGCTTCTTTGGGGGCAAGGTCAAGCAATTTCCTTATAGAGGCCCTGGTTCGTGCATAGGCGTATTCTTCCAATCCCTCAGCAGCCCCATATAGAAACACCAAAAATGCCGCCTCATCCCACATCCCTAACGTTATCGAACCAATGGTGGCAGCGGCCATAAGAATTTCTATATCAACTTTTTTTTCAACTAACTTCTCAACCCCTTCCCGAATCCAGTGATAACCACCCAAAAAGATTACAACAAGATAGATAGGAATCTCAGCGAGATGGGGAATTAAGCCAAGGTGGCTCAAAGCAAATGTTATACCAGTAAGTAAGCCAGCAATTAAAGCATTTCGTATTGGAGGGTATAGATACCACTTTCCTTCAAAGGTCGTTTCTTTTTCTTCGTTGTTGCCCATCTTCAACCTCCCTCAACGGCAGTTGAGTCTAATATTTTTCACTTGGCCATCAACCGCTTGCTTTTTTAGAAAAAAGTGTTAGTATAAAGTGTACTTAATTAGTATACTTTAAAAGTAAAAAGAGGACAAGTTGGTTTTGAGAAAGAAATCGTTCCAGGGAGAAACGGTCTTTTTCCTGTTTCAGAAAAAAAGACAGGAAGCAAGTTGCCCCGGGGAATATATCCAGTCAGTAATCGAAGAAAGGAGTTCCAATTATGATTTACTTAGATTACAATGCCACCACTCCTTGTGATAAACGAGTGGTAGAAGCTATGCTTCCCTTTTTTCAAGAAAAATTTGGCAACCCCTCTTCCCTTTATTATCTGGGTCAAGAAGCCAAAAATGCTATCGAGGAGACTCGAGAAAGAATAGCCCGGTTTATTGGAGCCCGGAAAGAAGAGATAATTTTTACTTCAGGAGGAACCGAAGCTAATAACTTAGCTATTCGGGGAACAATTGAAGCTTTAAAAAAGAAAGGTAATCACCTTATTACTTCTTCTATAGAGCATCATTCGGTGCTAAAGGTATTCCAATCCTTAGAAAAAGAAGGTTTCGAGGTAACTTATCTCCCGGTAAACGACGCAGGACAGTTGGACCCAGATACTTTGCAAAAATCCATCCGACCCTCCACTATCCTAATCTCCATTATGCAGGCCAACAACGAAACCGGAGTGATAGAACCCATAAAAGAGTTAGCTTCCCTTGCCCAAACAAAAGGGATCGTTTTTCATACCGATGCTGTACAAACTATGGGGAAAATCCCGATAAAAGTAAAAGACTTAGGGGTAAGTTTGCTTTCTGCTTCGGCTCATAAATTTTACGGCCCCAAAGGAATAGGGTTTTTGTACCTGCGAAAAGGAACTCCTTTATCGCCCCAAATTCGGGGAGGAGAACATGAACGAAGGAAAAGAGCAGGAACAGAAAACGTACCAGCTATTGTGGGAATGGGAAAGGCAACGGAAATCGCCGCCGGAGAAATGGAAGCAGAAACCAAAAAAGTTGAAACTCTGAGAAATACCTTAGAAGAAGGTCTGTTGTCCACTATTCCTGAAATTGAAGTAGTTTCCCAAAAAGCTCCTCGTCTTTTCAATACCAGCTTAATTCTGGTAAAAGATGTGGAAGGGGAATCCATGTTGCTAAACCTGGACTTTGAAGGAATTGAGGTTTCCAGCGGTTCGGCCTGCACCTCGGGATCACTCGAACCATCTCATGTTCTTTTAGCCTGCGGTTATCCCCACGAGATAGCTCACGGCTCAATTCGTTTCAGTCTGGGCAAATTTAACACTGCTGAAGAAATTAACCAGGTATTAGAAGTGTTTCCTAAAATAGTGGAAAAACTGAGAAAGATTTCACCCTTTGGCAAATCAGAGGTTCATTAAGGGAGTTGATAACAATGTACAGTGAAAAAGTATTGGATCATTTCCGTAATCCTCGTAATGTAGGCAAAATAGAAAATCCCGATGGAGTGGGAAAGGTGGGCAACCCAGTTTGTGGAGATGTAATGGTTATGTATTTGAAAATTAAAGAGGACGTAATCGAAGATGCTCGATTTGAAACCTTTGGTTGCGGAGCCGCTATCGCTACTTCCTCTATGGCAACTGAACTCATTAAAGGGAAAACCATTGAAGAGGCCCGGCAAATATCTAACAATGCAGTAGCTGAAGCATTAGATGGACTCCCTCCGGTGAAAATGCATTGCTCGGTTTTAGCTGAGGAAGGCATCAAGGCCGCTATCGAAGACTACTTGCAAAAAAAGAAAGAACAATAGGGGGTTCTTTTCCCCCATTGTTTGGATTCCTGATAAAGACATTTAGGAATAACCATATGGAGGTTTTTTACCCTTCTTCAAGGGGGGAAAGGGTATAAAGTTCAAAATTAGTTCACAAATTAGCCACTAAAAAACCAAAAATTACACTTATCATGAAGAAAATTACAAAAAAGGAGATGAAGCAACGTGAAACAAAAGTGGTTTTTAATCTCTCTAATCGGGGTGTTGGTCCTGGCTTTGGCTTTACCGGCTTTGGCCGAAGCCAGGGGGGACTTCCGCTCCCAAGGTGATAATCTCCAAAGGAGATACGGAACTTCGGTTGCTGCTCCCTCAAAATCAAAAGCGGCTGATTTTGCTGAGTTTAACCTAACTGACGAGCAAAAATCTCAAATCTGGCAGCTGCAAAAAGAAAACTATCAACTCAATCAGGAGTTAAAAACTCAACTGCAACTCATTAAATTTGATCTTCGAGAGCTAAATTTACAGCCGGTGAGCGAAGAAACTGCTGAGCAAATCAGAGAAAAACTACAAGAAATGGCCCAAATTCGCCAGCAAATGAGGGAAAATCAGAACAACCAAATTAACCAATTACTTTCAATTTTAACTCCCGAACAATTATCCCAACTGGCGGGAAATCTGGGCAACCGTGGCCTTGGCTTTAAATACGGTGATTGCCCCAGAGTATGGTAAAATTTACCCGGGAGGAACTTTCCTCCCGGGTATTCGACTAAAGTCAAAATTATAAGTTTGGTCGGAAGGCAATTGAAAAAGCGCGAGTTAAAAAGGGGATAAACAGGAATATGAATACTATCCTAATAATAGAAGACGAAGAATCGGTACGAGAATTGCTACGGATATATCTTGAAAAAGAGGGGTTTGCCGTGGAAATGGCCGCTGACGGGGAAGAAGGTCTGGCAAAGATTCGCCGCACCTCACCGGATCTGATTATTCTTGATATTATGCTTCCCCAAAAAGATGGCTTCGAAGTATGTCGGGAAGTTCGTCAAAAGTCTGCTACCCCAATCATTATGTTAACTGCTCGAGGAGAAGAGTTAGACCGGGTATTAGGGTTAGAATTAGGAGCTGATGACTACATCCCCAAACCTTTTAGCCCCAGAGAAGTAGTAGCCCGAGTAAAAGCGGTGCTTCGCCGAACCAGTTTCTCTCCCCCAGAAACAAGAAAAGTGATAAAGGGAACCAATTTCCAAATAAACTATCCTGCCCGGAAAGTGGAAATAAACCAGGAAGAAATAAATTTAACCCCAAAGGAGTTTGAATTACTATGGTTTTTAGTCAACCATCCTTATCAGGTTTTTACCCGGGATCAGTTACTCGAACAGATATGGGAATACGACTTCGGCGGCGACACCCGGACAGTAGATACCCACATCAAGCGTTTAAGAGAAAAATTAAGCCGAAGTAGTCTTTCTTCCGAAATCAAGACTGTCTGGGGGTATGGTTACAAGTTCGACCCCAACCAACCATGAAAAGAACTCTTTTTTCAAGGCTTTTTCTCTCTCATACGATAATAGTAATTTTTTTCAGCATAGTCTTATTTTTCTTATCTTCCCAATTTTTCTCTCAATACTACTTTTCCTTAAAAGAAAAAGAAATGATACAAACCGGTCAGAGTATTAGCGAATTTATCTCTTCTTCCCCAGAAAATTTTGCTTCTCCTTCCCAGATATTAGAACTAATCCATCAGTTAAGTCCCAATTTCCAAGTTTTGCTAATTAACCAGGAAAGAAGCTCCAATTATTTCAACCATTTTTTACCTCCTCCCCGAGGGGATTTCTTTCGAAACTTTATGCAAAGAAGAGGGGTCGCCTCGTTTGAAGAAACATTGGCTAAAGTCTGGCAAGGAGAAACGATAAGTTGGAGGGGAGTTAACTCTCGCCTAAACCAAACTGTTCTGACAGTCGCCATCCCGGTTACTCAAAATGGAGAGATTTCTTCCGCTTTACTCCTTTTCACACCTATAGCCGATGTAGAAGCCACTACCGAAGCGGTAGAACACTTGATTTTTCTTGCCAGTCTGGTTTCTCTCAGCTTTTCCTTGCTGTTAGCCTACTTCCTTTCTGGCTCCATCGTTCACCCGATTAGAAAACTAAGAGAAGCTGCTCAAGATTTAACTCGAGGCAATCTTCAGAAAAAAATAAAGTTGCCCAAGCGAAAAGATGAATTAGGCCAGCTGGCAGAAGATTTCAACCATTTATCCTCGGCTTTGGAAAAAACTATTGAAAACCTCCATTACGAAATCAAACAAAAAGAAAACATTTTATTAAACATGTCAGAGGGGGTAGTGGCTCTCAATCAGCAAGGGGAAATAATTCTGATAAATCCGGCTCTGGCTAATATTTTAAAGGTAGAGATAAAACAAATAGTGGGAACATCTATTAATCGGTTATTCCCTCAACCAGAGATCCAAAATCTATTTTGGGAAGTGCTAAACCAGGGAAAACCTACATCAAGAGAATACAAACTGGAAGAAAGCAAACTCTATTTGCTGATCCATGTAACACCTCTTTTAGAAGAAAAAGATATCCAGGGAGCAGTAGGGGTTTTTCAAGATATAACTGAACTACAGCAACTGGATGAGCTGCGACGAGAGTTTTTGGCCAACGCTTCTCATGAGCTGCGCACTCCCCTCACCTCTATTCAGGGGTTTGTAGAAGCCATCATAGATGGGGTAATAACCGACGAAGAGCTCAAGCATAAGTATTTACAGATTATTCACCGGGAGACTCTTCGACTCAGCCGACTTATCCATGACCTACTGGATCTTTCTCTTTTAGAATCGGAAAAAAGCAATTGGGAGATGTCTCCTTTAGATATGCCTTATTTAGTAAATCAGGTACTTTTAAAATTAACCCCGCAAATAGAAGAACAGGCAATAGTAATCAAAAAAAATTTTACTGCCAACTTACCTTTAGCTTGGGGCAATGCCGATCGAATTGAGCAAGTGTTAATCAATCTTCTTAATAACGCCATCACCTTCTCCCCCAAAAAAAGCGAAGTGGAGATAGAAATTGAGGGAACGGAAAAAGAAATAGTAATCTCAATTAAAGATGAAGGCCCAGGTATTCCTCCTGAAGAGTTCCCCTACATTTTTGAAAGGTTCCACCGAGTGGAAAAATCCAGATCTCGAAAAAGTGGCGGTGTAGGGTTAGGTTTGGCTATAGCCAAACAAATAGTGGAAAAACATGGGGGGGAAATAACCGCCCAAAACAGAACCCCACGAGGAGCAAGCTTTACCTTTACCCTACCTTTAGCCCACATTTAAGTTATTACCCCATCTTCTAACCAAACAAAATTGGTGCTATATTCTCCTTAAAGATGTTCAAGGCCGGAAAGGAGAACATAGCTTGTCTCGAACTAACTTTTATCTTTTCTTAGCCATAGCCGGAGTTTCTAATTTGACATTTTCTATGAATTCCATGCTTTTTTCGCTTTTTGCCCAAAAAGTTGGTTATTCTTCGCCAGAAACCGGCCTTTTAATTTCCATTTTGGCCATCGGCTCGCTGGTTGGCGGACCGGTATGGGGAAGGATAACTGATTGCTGGGAACATAGAAAACTACTTATCAGCTTAAGCCTCTTAGGACAGGGTCTTTTTTCTTTTCTAACCCCATTAATTTCCCAAATCGAATGGTTAACCATAGCCCGTTTTTTCCTGGGTTTCTTTTTGGTTGCTCAAGCACCCATTCTCAACCAATTAATGGTTAACGTTGCCGACATTGAAGAACGAAGCTATAAAATCAGTCTGCTCAATATCACCCGAGCAATTGCTTTCTCCTTAGGCTGTCTCCTGAGTGGAATTTCAATTGAAATTCAACCCGCCCTTAACTTTTATCTACCTGGAACAATGGCTTTTGTTACTTTTTTTCTATCTTTATTCTTGAAAGAGGTTGATCAGCTAATAACCTTTTCCCAAGAAGAAAATTTTGCCCCCAGTCACTCTTTTCTTCTTTTAGATAAAAACTTAGTTTGGTTCTTCCTTCCCATTTTCCTTAGAGCCTGTGGGATAAACGGTTTGAATTTCTTTGTCTCCCTTTTTTGGGAAACCCAGGGGCAAAGTTCCTCTTTTAGCGGGTTGGTTTTTGCGGTAGCCAATTTTTTCCAGTGGATATTTTTTCCTTTAGTTTCCCGAAAATGTTCCCGCTCCGAAGTTAAAAACATTCAAGCTATCTCGGTAGGATACTTTCTCAGCGTATTTCCTTTTCTGATCCTTCCTTTTTTGGGAAAAGGCTGGATTTTGCTCCTACCCCAGAGCTTAATCAGCATCAGTTTTGCCTATTTCTATCTGGGGTCTACTATGAGTATCCGGTTTATAGTTGCTCCTCACCGCCAAACAGAAGCTATGGGCTGGATTGAAACCAGCATTAACTTAGGGGGTACTACCGGACCGCTTTTGTTCTCAATACTTCTTGCTGTCTTCCAGCAAAATTTTCCCCCGGTTATCTTTATTTTCAGTCTTTTTCCTATCAGTGCTCTGGTTACCTTTCTTTTTCGGAGAAAGAGTTTTCTCCCCGCCGAAAAAGAAAGCTCAATTTGAAAACTCAATATGAGGAACCAAAGCCGACTTTACCTTCACTCCGGTAATAGCTCCTAATTTCCCAGTAAGAGCTCCAATTTGGTCAGTATCTCCATCCACAATTAGAGCAATCACCGACAGGTTTCTCTCCCGATAGGGAATACCCATTCTCCCCACAATAATATCGCCAAAACCTCCCAAAACCTGATTTACCCTATCAGCCTGGTTTTCTCTATCGGTAACCACTATGCCAATTACTCCCACTCTATTTTCCATGATTTTCCGCTGGCACTTCCTTTAAAAAATAATTTAGCTTCTGATTAAGTTTTTTTATATCTCCTTCCAGCTCTACGTAAGCTCGGAAATATTTTGCAAGCTTCTCCCACAAACGATTGTCGGGAATAAAAATCTGTTCCGGTCTGAAGGTAGTCCGGAAAGCTTCCTCAGCATCAGTATAAACCCCACTCCCTATCCCAGCTAAAAGAGCCGCTCCTTTGGAGCTTCCTTCCCGATCTTCCGGTACTACAATTTCTCTCCTTAAAACGGAGGCCTTCATTCTCATCCAGTAAGCGTTGTTCGTTCCTCCTCCCACGTTTACCGTTCTCTCAATGGAAACACCCAAGGCTTTCTCCATTTTCTGCCAAAGGCGGCCATATTCAAAACACAGACCGGCTACCACTCCCTCGGTCAGCTCCTCTTCTCCCACCGAACCATCTAAATTAAGAAACACCCCTTTAGCCTGGGGATAACTACTTCCTAAAAGATAAGGGAAAAAGAGGGGAAAATCAGGCTTGTTGACCGGGGAAAGGTTGGTAAAAAAAGCATAATCCCTTTTTATAATCCCCATCAGCCAATCGATAGAAAAACCACCACTATATATCCCATTCATAGCATAAAAAGAGGGGGAAACTACATGCCGCCCCCAGGAAAAAGGACTTTCCTCCTGCAGGGAAAATTCTAAGGGGGGAAATTCATCCAATCCCATAGTCAAAGATTCAGTGGTGCCAGAAGAAATAAGAGCCTGTCCTTTCTGAAACACCCCCGCTGCCAAGGCAGCACACAGATGATCGTGTCCTCCGGTAACAGCCACCACTTCCCGGGGTAAACCACACCGCTCAGCCACTTCCCCTCTTAAAGGACCCAGAGATACCCCCGAGGGAAAAAGAGGAGCCAGTTTATCAGAGGAGAGCCCAATTAAAGAGAGCAACTCATCCCACCACCGTCTTCGGCGCTGATCGAAAAACATAGTTCTCGAGGCTAAAGAGTAATCAAAAGACATTACCCCGGTGAAAGAAAAAAGAATAAAACCCGACATAGAAGTCCAGGACTTAACCTGGGCGAAAGCCTGTGGTTCATTTTCTCGAGACCAAAAAAGTTTATAAAAAGAATACTTAGATTGTGGAGATAAACCGGTGGTATAATAAACTAACTGCTCATCAATAGTTTCTTTTAACTTTTGAAAAACCCCCTCAGTCCGTAAATCAAACCAGGGAAGAGAACTAACAACCGGATTTCCCCCAGCATCTATTCCTACCATAGTTTCGGCAAAACTGGAAACACTTACCGCTTTTACCTGTTTGCGCAAATCAGACTGAAATCGGTTGATAGCACTGGCAATCTGAGCAAAAATCTCCCCCGGATTATACAACTCCCCCAGTTGGTCTTTTTGGGTAGGGGTATGAAAACTATCCTCGGCCTGGACTCTTCCCCGTTCATCGTATAGTCTAACTTTAGTGTTAGTAGTACCCACATCTATTCCAATAAGGAGACTCATGTTGTTACCCCGGCTTTCTCCTTTGACTTTTCTCTCTGGTAGGTAACTATTCCCCCTTTCGGGGAAAATTTTACCAAGCAGCCGACCGGGCACTTCTCCAAACATTTACCGCATAAATTACATTTTTGTCGATCAATATGAATTCGGCCTTCAGCGAAGCTAATAGCTTCTTCCGGACAAACTTTCACACACAGTCGGCATTTGGTACAACCAAGCTGGCAAATCCGCCGGACTTCGCGGGCCTTATCCAGCGATTGGCAAGCCAATAAAACCTGTTCCCGATTCGGAACCAAAGCCAATACCCCCCGAGGACAAACTTCCACACACTTACCGCAGCCAGTACATTTAGCCAAATTAATTATCGGTAACCTATTATCCGGGTCTATAGTAATTGCCTCAAATGGGCAAACTTTTTGACAGCTCCCCAAACCTAAACAGCCAAAGCGACAGGCTTTAAAAGAGAGATTAAGCACAGAAGCAGCGCGACAGTCCTCAACTCCCTGGTAAAAAGCTTGGCTAACTGCCACCTCTTCTCCCCCCTGGCATAGGAGGACTGCTTTTTTCCCTTCTAAGTTATTTACTTCTTTACCAATTAATTTTCCAATAGCACTCCAAATTTCTGGTCCTCCCACCGGGCAACTATCTGGCTCAGCCTTGCCCTGAGCAATAGCCTCCGCTAAACCACTACATCCCGGGTAACCACAGGCCCCACAATTTGCTCCCGGAAGAACCTGTTCCACTTTTTGAACCAGAGGGTTAGTCTCCACTGCAAATTTCTGGGCCAACCAGGCAAGCATTACCCCAAAAGCCAGCCCCAAAAGACCCACTATCACTACCGGCAAAACCAAATCCACCTTTATCACCCCTTCTATTATACCAAGCCCTTAAACCCGAGAAAGGCTAAAGCTAAAAGACCGGTAGCAATAAATGCTATTGGATATCCCTGGTAAAAAGGAGATAATCGGGAAAAGCGCAACCTTTCTCTGATTCCAGCTAAAAGCACCAAAGCTAAAGTAAAACCCAAAGCCACGCTGATACTATACACCACCACTTCTAACAGAGAATAACCGTAGTCCACCCCAAAAAAGGTGACCGCCAAAATAGCACAATTGGTAGTAATTAAAGGAAGATAAATTCCCATTGCCCGGTAAAGGTTGGGAACATTCTTCTTGAGCACTATTTCTACCAACTGAACCAAGGTAGCAATCACCAAAATGAAAACCATAATTCTTAAATACTCCAGGTTAAGCGGGAGCAGGATAAAAAACCACAAAAACCAGGTAACTATCGAAGCCAAAACCATAACAAAAGTTACCGCCATCCCCATGCCTATCCCGTTGGCCAGACTGGAAGACATCCCGATAAAAGGACACAATCCTATATAGCGGGCTAAAATGATGTTGTCGACCAGAGCGGCACTAACAAATATCTTGAAAATTTGCACCAAGGTCTCGTCCATTATTTACTCCTCCTTGAAAAGCGGTTTAAAAGAGCAATATAGACCCCAATAACGAAAAAGGCACCCGGGGGAAGCACCATCACCATCATATTTTGATAGTGTTCGGGAAAAACGGGAATCGATAGAATCTGACCATATCCCAAAAGTTCTCTCACCAAACCAATAGCAGTAATTACTAACGTAAAGCCCACTCCCATTCCCAAAGCATCAACTATCGAGAGCCCAACTGGATTTCGGGAGGCAAAAGCTTCTGCTCTTCCCATAATCATACAGTTAACTACTATTAGGGGGATGAAAACTCCCATAGCCTGGGAAAGAGAAGGAAGATAGGCCTGCATAACCAAATCCACCACGGTAGTAAAAGTAGAAATAATCACGATAAAAATGGGAATTCGCACCTGGGAAGGAACCCAGTTTCTAATGAGCGATACCACTGTGCTGGAAGAAACCATAACAAAGGTCACCGCCGCACCCATAGCTAAACAGTTTTCTACTCGAACCGATACCGCTAAAACCGAACAAAGCCCAATCATCAAGCGCAAGATGGGGTTTTCTCCAATAATTCCGTTTTTGAAGTAAGACCAGAGGTTTTTCACAGATTTTCCACCTCCTCTAAATAGGAGACAACTTCTCTACAGGCCCGGGTTACCGCCTGCGAAGAAATAGTGGCTCCAGCAATAGCCTCAATGTCCTCTCCAATTGTAAAAGGATCGGTCAGGGACTTGGAATAAAACTGTCCGATAAAATCAGGACTGGTAATATTAGAGCCCAAACCCGGAGTTTCCTGGTGGTCCAATATTTGAATCCCCACCAGCTCATTTTCCCGGCTGGAAATCCCAATTAGCAGTCGAATAGGGCCTCCATAGCCAGTGCTGGTTGCTTCAAATACAAAGCCCACCCTCTCTCCTGCTGCTTGCACTACAAAAATCTGAAGGAGAGAAAAATTCTCCCTCTCCCAGGGTAAATTTAAGCCCTCAGGTTCTACTTCCTTAAATTCCTCCGCCTGAGGGAAAACCTGTTTCAAAGCCAGCTCCAACTCCTCCCGGGCTCTTCTTTCAATCTCGGCTTGGGTTAGCTGATTGACCAGTGCTAAGGAGAAAGCGGCTACCACACAAACCAAACCTAAAATTAAAGCGGTTTGTAGGATTTTCTTCATCGTTTCTCACCTCCAAATTGCGGAGGGAGAATACGGTCAAGAAGCGGAACAGTAGCGTTCATAATCAAAATCCCAAAAGTAACTCCTTCCGGATAGTTTCCCAATAACCTGATAATACCGGTGATGGCCCCCGCTCCCAGTCCAAAAATTAACTGCCCCCTTCTGGTCATGGGGGAAGTAACATAATCGGTAGCCATAAAACACCCCCCCATAATCGCCCCTCCAGCTAAAAGGTGAAAAAACAAACTTTCTCCTCCTAATAAAACCACCAGTGAAAGCCCTCCAAAAAAAGTTAGCGGTATATGCCAGCTGACAACTCCCCGCCAAAGGAGGTATAAAAACCCAAGTAAAAGCAACAAAACCGAAGTCTCGCCGATAGAACCTGGGACTTGACCCAAAAATAAATGTTTTAGAATTTGGGGATCCAGTTCTTGCAAAAAGGGAAAGCCATTCATCTGATTAATCGTCAAAGGAGTAGCAGTAGTAACCACCTCTGCCCCTTCTGCTCCCGGTAAAAGAGCAAAAGGAGGACGGGCCATCCAGGTAGTCATAGCTTTTGGCCAGGAGATAAGCAGCACCGCTCTCCCCACTAAAGCCGGATTGAATATATTCTGTCCCAACCCACCAAACATCTGTTTCCCTAAAATAATTGCTGCCCCACTCCCCACCAAGGCTATCCAAAAAGGAGACCCGGGAGGCAGGGAAAGGCCTAAAAGCATACCAGTTACCAGAGCGCTACCGTCATAAATGGTAAGCGGCTTTTTGAAGATCAGACAATCTAAAGTTTCAAACCCCAAACAGGCCAAAATAGAGATCAAAATAGAGGGAAAAACATACCGAAAGCCAAAAAAATAGCCACTTCCCACCGCAGCCGGCAAAAGAGCCAGGAAAACCTGCCTCATCACCCAGGGAACAGTGGTTTTACTTTTGATGTGAGGAGACGGGGAAAAATAAAGTTCTTCTTCTGCCAACTTTAATCTCCTCCTTTCCTGCTCGAGCGAATAATTTCTGATTTTGCCAATTTTATCAGTTGGACAAGGGGAATGCCCGCCGGGCATTGATAAGCACAGGCTCCACACTCAATACAATCCAAAGCCCGCGCCGCCTTTGCCTCTTCAAAGGCCTCAAACTCGGATAATCGAGCCAACCAGCTGGGAATTAAATTCATAGGGCAACTGTTAACACACCTGGCACAGCGAATACAGGGGTACTCTTTTTTCTCCCAAACACTCTGGAAAAAAAGAAAACCTGAAGTCCCTTTAATAACGGGAACACTTAAGGAAACCTGAGCGATGCCCATCATAGGCCCTCCCATAACCACCTTTTTTAACGGTTCTCGTACTCCGCCACAGAAAGGAATAATATCTTCCAAGAGAGAGCCTATGGGAACTTTAAGGTTTTTGGGCTGAGCTATGGCATCTCCGCTAACCGTAATTACCCGGTCAATCAAAGGCAAACCTTCTTCTGCCATTCGGCCAATAGCCCAGGTAGTTTGCACGTTGTTTACCACCACTCCCACGTCTAAAGGTAGTCCTCCGGAAGGCACTTCTCGATTGAGAATAGCCCGAATCAAATGTTTCTCTGAACCCTGAGGATATTTAGTTTTGAGGGGAACTATCTCTACCGGCAAAGGAAGGTGGGGGGAAAACTCTTCCCACCGGGCAATGACTTCGGGTTTATTATCTTCAATTCCCACCAAAACCCTGCTTGCCCCACTTGCTCGGGCTAAAATTCTCAAACCTATTCCTATTTTGGAAATCTCTTCCAGCATCAAGCGCTGATCACAGGTAAGGTAAGGCTCACACTCGGCCCCATTTATAATCAAAAACTCAATATTTTTCCCTGCAGGTGGGGACACTTTAACATGAGTGGGAAAAGCCGCTCCCCCTAAACCTACCATCCCCCCTTCTCTCAGCCATTCTCGGAGGAATTGAGGTTGCTGGTTTTCAATCTCCGAAATCGGCAGTGGATTTCTTCTTTCTTCTTCTGAAGAACCGTCATTCTCTAATACAATAGCCAGGCACTTCCCGCGCACCGGGTGAAACCATTCTTCAATCGAAGATATCTTGCCCGAGCAAGAGGCATGCAAAGGAGCAGTTACAAAAGCGTCTACATCGGCGATTTTCTGTCCTCGCTTAACCGCATCTCCTTTTTTCACTATTGGTTCCAAAGGAGCACCTGTATGCTGAATCAAAGGTAAAACCAATCTCTCCGGAAAAGGAAAGACCTCTATCTGCTTATGGGCAGTTATCTCCTTGTAAGTCGGAGGATGAACTCCCCCGGGAAAAGTTTTTGTTTTCATAGACTAACCTCCAAACAACCGAGTCAGTTAATCAGGAAGAAAATCTTCTTCGATGAACCGGGTATGAAAACTACCCTCCATAAACTCCGGATTCTGCAAAATCTTCATCTGAAAGGGAATAGTGGTGTGAATCCCGCTTACTTCCATAGACTGCAAGGTTTCTCGTGCTCGCCGAATAGCAAATTTCCGGTCACTATCCCAAACTACCACTTTGGCCACTAAAGAATCGTAATAAGAAGGAACGGTATAGCCCGAATAACAATGGGAATCTACCCTAACTCCCGGACCTCGGGGGAGGTCAAATTTGCTTATTTTTCCGGGAGAAGGGGCAAAATTTTTGTCAGGGTTTTCCGCGTTCACCCGCATTTCAATAGCATGACCCCGAATTATTATATCCTCTTGCTTCAGACTTAAAGGTTCCCCCGCCGCCAAAGAGATTTGCTCCCGCACGATATCTACCCCGGTTATCATTTCGGTTACCGGGTGTTCTACTTGAATACGAGCGTTAAACTCCATAAAATAATATTTCCCTTCCTCAGTAACCAAAAATTCCAAAGTACCACAGGTGCTGTAACCCAAAGCTTGCGTAGCCGCTACCGCCGCTTGTAAAATTTTATTCCTCACCTCCCGATCCAGAGTTGGAGCCGGTGCCTCTTCTAATATTTTTTGCCGCCGACGTTGAAGAGAGCATTCCCGTTCCCCCAGATGAACCACTTTTCCAAACTTATCAGCCAGTATTTGCACTTCAATGTGGCGCGCTCTCCCCAATAACTTCTCAATATATACTTCATCACTACCAAAAGCTAACGCTGCCTCTCGCTTAGCCCTTAAAAAAGCTTCTTCCAAACCTTCTGCTCGCTCTACTACTCTAATTCCTCTCCCTCCACCACCTAAACAGGCCTTCACTGCCAAAGGATACCCCACTTCTCGGGCTACCGTTTTCGCTTCCGAAAGATCTGTTATCGGTGTCAATGAACCCGGGATTACCGGTATCCCTGCTTCCTGTACCACTTTCTTGGTAAAGAGCTTATTTTTCATCTTCTCCAAAATTTCCGCTTGCGGACCAATGAAGGTAATCCCCTCCGCTTCCAGCCGTCGAGCCAAAAGGAAATTTTCCGCTAAAAAACCGTATCCCGGATGTACCGCTGCCGGATGGGTCAAATGGCAAACTTTGATAATTTTTTCGATATCCAGGTAGGTTTCATCCGCCTTATCCCCTCCCAAGGAAACCTTCTGGTCAACAAACCTGAGATGCAGCAACTCTCGATCCACGTCGGAAAATATCCCTACGGTTTTAATCCCCATTTCCCGGCAGGCTCGAACAATTCGAAAAGCAATTTCTCCCCGATTGGCAATCAGTATTTTATCGAACAAAAAAATTCCTCCTTAAATCGATATCTTCTCTTCTGGATAAGCAATAAGGTCTTTCTGTTCTCCAGCAATACGATACATAATAATTGTAAAAAGACCAACCTTACCGACATACATAGTAATAATAATCAAAAATTTACTCAAATTCAAAAGTTCACCGGTTATTCCTCGAGAAAGTCCTACCGTCCCATAGGCGGAAAACACCTCAAACAAAATATCCAACGGATCTCCCGGTTGAAAAAGCAGCATCAGTATCGAAATCCCTCCCACTAAAACAAGAGCCAGCTCAGCTAAGGCTATCGCCCGAAAGACAATATATTGAGGTACTCGGCGGTGGAAAAGATTCACCTTTTCTTTTCCGGCAATCACAGCTTTAGCCACTCCCCAGATGAGAGCAAAGGCAGTAGTCTTAATTCCTCCCCCTGTCCCCCCAGGAGATGCTCCCACAAACATAAGAAATAAAAGCATAAAAACGGTAGCCGGCTGAAGATTGGCAATAGGAATAGTATTAAACCCGGCTGTCCGGGGAGTAATAGCCTGAAATAGGCTGGCCATTATCTTATCTGGCCATTCTAAAAAAGCTATCGATTGAGGGTTATTCCATTCAAAAATAGCAAATAAGAAAGCACTCAATCCGATTAGAAACAAAGTTACAGTGATTACCACTTTAGAATGAAGCGAGGTTAATCGACCTTTTTCCAATAGTTCCTTCAGCACTATAAAGCCAATCCCACCGGCTATAATAAGACACATCACCGTAAAATTCACTACCGGATCCCGGACAAAATCTTCTAAGCTATTACTGAATACGGAAAAGCCAGCGTTGCAAAAAGCAGAAATCGAATGGAAAACCCCGGCAAAAAGAGCTTTCTGCCAGGGAAAATATCTCAAAAATCTCAGGCAAAGAATAACCGCTCCTACGCCCTCAATCACCAAAGTATATTTAACTATGGTTAGAACAAACCTAACCACTCCTCCTGCAGCTTCCAGGGTAAAAGATTCTTTTAAAGCCAAACGATCCCGATACTCAATTTTTCTTCCCAGAACAAGGGCAATTAAAGTAGTCATCGTCATGTACCCCAGCCCCCCAATTTGGAGCAAGATCAGAATGGTTAGCTGACCCCAGAAAGAAAAAAAAGTGGCGGTATCCACTACTATCAGTCCGGTAACACAAATGGCAGAGGTAGAAGTAAAAAGAGCATCCAGCGGAGAAAGCTGGTTACCAGGATTTACCATCTGGGGTAAGAGCAAAAGGAGTGCCCCCAGCAAAATGACAGCTATATATCCCAGCAAGATTATTCGGGTCGGTCTTGCGTTCCCCAATCGCTTTTTAAAACGAATCCAAAAAGGAGGTATTTCCTCCTTTTCTTCAGGGTAAAACTCCATTTATTATCCAAACCTTACAAGTTGTATTTTTTAGCTTCGTCAAACATTGCCATTATGTTCTCCGGAGGAACATCCGGTTGAACATCATGCACGGCAGTTAGCACATAGCCATCGGGCCCTAAGTGATCAATCCTTTGCCGCACTTCTTTTCTTACCTCTTCTTCGGTTCCCTGGGGAAGCACCCGGGTAGTGTCTATCCCTCCCCAAAAAGCCAGATCTTTACCAAACTTCTCTTTCAGAAGCTTAGTATCCATGCCTTCCGCTGAAACCTGGATGGGATTTAGAATATCCACCCCAATTTCTATCAAATCCGGGATAAAAGGAACAATACTTCCACAAGAATGATATAACAGCTTAGCTTGCGGTGCCAGCTTTTTTAACTCAGAAAAATACTCCTGATGGAAAGGTTTAATTAAATTCCGATAGGTAACCGGACTCATGATGGAGTTTTGAGCAGTAGCCAAATCGTCCCCCACAAAAACTATATCCAAAAATTCCCCTACTTCCTGGAGAAAAAGAGAATATCGCGCAAGTTGATAGCGGTACATCCCCTCCATTAAGGTAGTGGCCAAATCAGGGTTAAGCAAAAGGTCAACTAAGAACTCTTCAAAACTTCTGAGATACCAACAGGGCTCAAAAATACCGGTATCGATCATATCTCCTACTAAGAGGTATTCGCCCGCCTGCTTAAATTTTTGAGCTTGTTCCCGCACTCCGGTTAAATCCATGCTCTGGGCTGGATCCGGCCAGGGATAATCCTTTACTTCCCCCAGTGATTTACCCGCAAGCGGATGTTCCACCATATCATAATAAAGACCATCTTCTGGCATCCGATACTTAATACCAAACTCACTAATATAAGTCCGCTCATCAAATATGGTTTTCTGAAAAATTGGCTGGGGATGAATCCCCCTGGTATCTATCTCCAGCAGTTCAAGAACCTCTTCATCAATAAAGGCAATTTGAAAATTTTCCATCATCAATCGGGTTTCTTTTTCGATTCCCAGAAACTTTTTCAAATTTTCGTAAGCTTTTCGGGTCATAGTGGTGCAATTAGTAGTTCCAAGATCAATTGGAACTCGGTCGGGAAACTGGTGATTTATCGCCCGCAAAGCTCTCTCTCTTGGCTTCAACAGTAACTCCTCCTTTATCAAGCTAAATTTACTCTACCAGATTTCTCGTTTATTATACCTCCAATTTTTACCTCTGATTAACATTGTAACAAAATTTGCAAATTCAGACTCCATAAGGTATTATAGGTTCATAATGTTTGATGATGAGTTTGAAGGCAAAGTTATTAATTTGTATGAATCGAAGATTGCTCGCTTTTTTAAGCGTTTAGGTTATCTGGTAGTAATTGCTATAGTAGCTATCTACTTTTTAACTGGTATTTATACAGTTGGACCTGATGAAGTAGGAATGGTAAAAACTTTAGGAAGGTTTACTGGGCAAGTGCCCCCTGGCCTTCACTATCATCTTCCCTACCCCTTTCAAACTGTGATAAAACCAAAAGTAACCGAACTGCGGAGAATAGAGGTTGGTTTTCGTACTTTGCATCCGGGGCCACCTCCTCGCTACCAGCTTTTTCCGGAAGAATCCCTGATGCTTACCGGAGATGAAAATATTGTAGATTGCCAATATATAGTTCAATATCGAATCTCCGATCCCTACTCTTATCTGTTCCTTATTAAGGAGGCAGAAAGCGCAGTAAGAAACGCAGCCGAAGCCGCCATGCGGGAAGTAGTAGGTAAGAAAACTATTGATGAAGTGTTAACTGTAGGTCGGTCTGATGTCCAGCAAGAAGTTCAATCTCTTATTCAAAGTATTTTAGACAACTACCAAAGTGGAATTAACATCGTAGCCGTTCAGTTGCAAGAAGTTCAACCCCCACAAGAAGTAGCTTCCGCTTTCCGAGATGTAGCCAGCGCCCGGGAGGATCGGGTTCGTTTTATTAACCAAGCTCGAGCTTATCAAAATCAGATTATTCCCCAAGCCCGGGGAGAAGCGGCTAAAATTCTGGAAGAAGCTCAGGCTTTCCAGGCCACTATTACCAAAGAAGCCGAAGGAGAAACCGCTCGTTTCCTCCAAGTTTTAGCGGAATACCAGTTAAATCCTGATGTTTCTCGCGAGCGAATTTTCTTGGAAACTATGGAGATTGTATGGCCTCAAGTAAATAAATTTATCTTCGACAGCCAGGAAAATAGCGAAGATGTTTTAAAACTTTTACCTTTGGTGAGAGAGGGCAAAGATGAGTAGAAAATGGCTGATTCGCCTTATTGTGGTTCTGGTAATTATAGCGGTTATAGTGATTACTCGCCCCTGGTATATTTTGGATGAAACTGAACAGGCGGTTATTCTCCAGTTAGGGAAACCAATCGCTACCGTAAAAGAAAGTGGGCTTCACTTTAAATTGCCCTACCCTATACAAGTAGCATACAAGTTTGATAAAAGGTTGCTGGAATATGATTCTCCCCCAGAAGAGGTAATCACCGAAGATAAAAAAACCATGGTAATTGATTACTATGCCCGCTGGCGGATAGTGGATCCCTTGCTTTTTTTACAAACCGTGGTAAGTGAAGCCAGGGCTATGGTAAGAATTGATGACATTGCCTATTCCGAACTTCGGACAGAAATCGGCAAAGTTGAGCTAATAGATGTAGTGTTTAAAGAAAGAGGACAAATTATGGAAGAAGTAACCGCTAAAACCAACCTCAAGGCTCAGGATTTTGGCGTGGAAGTGGTGGATGTCAGGATAAAACGAGCCGATCTCCCTCCTCAAAACGAAGAAGCAGTTTTCCAGCGGATGCAAACCGAAAGAGAACAGCAAGCTCAACAGTATCGATCGGAAGGCAAAGAAGAAGCAACCAAAATTCAAGCTGCCGCCGATCGAGAAAAAGCCTTAATCTTAGCCGAAGCGAGAAGAGAAGCTCAAGTTATTCGTGGAGAAGGAGAAGCTGAAGCTCTCAGAATCTATGCCGAAGCCTATAACCAAGACCCGGAATTTTTTGCTTTCTTAAGAACTATGGAAATGTATGAAAAATCTTTCTCCGAAAAAGATACCCTCATCCTCACCCCTGAATCTGAAATATTAAACTACTTGAAGACCCCGAAGCAGCCTGCGGCGCAAGATTAAAATAAGGGGGTAAACCCCTATAACCCCAAAAAAACCAAACAAATCAAATATAAAAAGACAAAAACAACCGAGGAAGAGAAAACTTTCCTCGGTTCCAATTGTTTCGATTTTTATCATCTCCTCTCCCTCGACGGGAGAGGATTAAGATGAGGATGAAAATGAACCTCAAGAACTCCATAACAATTTGGTCAATATCAAAATGAAAAACCTTTAAAAGAAAGGAAGAGCCGAAAGGCTCTTCCTTTCAAGGGAGTTTGGTTTGAGGGAGGAGCTCGGGTTTAGCTTAATTTCTTCAAAAAGCAGGCTCTTCAACGGGAGCTTCCTCAGTTGGAACTTCCATAGGTTGTTCTTCCGTGCTAATGGCAGGTTCTCTAATTTCTTCTCCGTTGTCCAACTTAATAATATAAACTATGTTGCCTTCTTCTTCTTCTGCTAATTCTGCTTCTACTACAGCTCTATCTGGATTGGTATTTAATACGTTAGTTACTGCTTGCTCTAAAGAAACTGTGGTTTGGGGTAAAAGAGCAACTGCTGAGCTCGTCTCGGGTATTTCTTCGCTATCCAACACCTCTCCAGTTTGCGCATCTACTTTGACTTCCATTCCATTGCTGAGCTCAATCAAGTACGTTGGCCCGCCAAAAAGTGGATCACTAAACTTGGCAGATATTGCTTGCGCTTCAGGGAAAGCAGTTAAAGCTGCTTTTATAGCTGCATCCATAGGAAAACGCTCTGGTGCAGGCGGTTCCTCTGGTACCATAGGTTGACCCGGTATAGCCTCCTGGGCACAAGCCGCCACACTAAATCCTACACTAAGTAACAACGCCACTAAAACCCCAACAAAGTAACGGTTCTTTTTCATTTTTCTCACCTCTTTATTTTATTTGACGAGTTTTCCTCGTCTGAAAAGAATATAATCCCGAAAAATGAAAAGGTAATGAATACAACATTAACTTAAGATGAAATTTGAAAAACTTTAGTATAATAGAAGTACAATGCGTATCTTAGTGGTAGAAGACGAAAAACGTTTAGCGGAGGTTATCAAAAAAGGCTTGGTAGAAGAGGGTTATTCAGTTGATACCGCCTATGATGGAGTAGAAGGACAATATATGGCCGAAAACACTCCCTATGACCTGGTAATTCTTGATATCATGCTGCCTAAAAAAGATGGAATCACTGTTTGCCAAGAACTACGCACCAGAGAAATTAACACTCCTATATTGATGTTAACTGCAAAAGATAGGATAGACCCCCATGCTGCTTGAGCCGCACCAGATAACAATGAAAACAGAATTCAATATAATCTTAGAGAAACAATAGTGGTCTATCCTTTCAGTTTTTCGTTTCTTTAGTCTTTGCCTTTTATTTTTAGTTTTTCGGGGGGTTTAAGGGGGGCGAAGCCCCCATTATTGCCGTTTACAGGATAAAAGATAGGGTAAAAGGCTTGGATTCAGGAGCTGATGATTATCTGGTTAAACCTTTTGCCTTTAGTGAGTTATTAGCCAGAGTAAGAGCCCTTCTGCGGCGAGAAGCTATTTCTAAATCTCCAAAGCTTCAGGTGGGTAATTTGGTAATGGATACCTTGACTAGAGAGGTGTGGCAAGGAGATAAAAAAATCGAATTAACCACCAAAGAATATGCACTGCTCGAATACTTTATGCGTCACCCTAATATGGTAATTACTCGAACTATGCTTATGGAAAAAGTGTGGGATTATGATTTCGAAGGTATATCCAATGTTATAGACGTGTATGTTCGCCGATTGCGGCTTAAACTGGACGAGGTAGAAGGAGAAAGTATTATTGAAACAGTAAGGGGAGCTGGTTATAGATTAAGGGAACCATGAAATTTTTTAAAAGTGTTAAATTTCGCTTAACCGTTTGGTATCTAATAGTTATGAGTATTTTGCTTTTTATTTTTGCTGCCGTATCTTACTTTACTCTTTACCGCAATCTATACGATAATTTAGACGACAACTTAGAAAACCGGTGGATTAAATTACGAGGCCTGCTACGAGAGTCTAAAGATAAAGTCGATATCGACATGGAAAGAGAGTTAGGAGAAATCATATTAATTTATTCCCCAGAAGGTATTCTACAAAAAAGCTCTGGACCTTTTACTGACACTTCCGATATTGTACCAGTAGTGCAAGAAGTAGCTCAAGGAAATCCTCTTTTTTTCAATACCACCACTACCTATGATCGAGAAATCCGATTTTACGCTGCGCCAGTCACGGTAGAAGAGACCTCTCTCGTGGTATTAATTGGTCGTCATTTTGACGAAATAAAAATTATTTTGGGGAGATTGCGTACCATTTTTACCCTTTCCGGTTTAGCAATGTTATTTTTAGCTGGTATTGGAGGATTATTTTTAGCTAATCGAGTACTTCGCCCGGTGGACCGGATAACTCGTACCGCTCAAAAAATAGGAGAAAGCAACCTGAGCCATCGGATAGAGATAGATAGTGAAGATGAATTAGGAAGGTTATCTCTTACTCTAAATCGAATGATAGCTCGTCTGGAAGACGCCTTTCGCCGTCAACAGCAATTTGCTGCTGATGCCTCACACGAGTTGCGTACTCCTTTGTCTGTCATTCAAGCAGAAGCCACTTTGGCTCTCAGCAAAGATAGAAAAATAGAAGATTACCGGGAAACCTTGGAGACAATTTCTCAAGAAGCTGCTTATATGTCATCAATAATTGATAAATTGCTTTTTTTAGCCCGCAGTGATACTCGACAGGAACAATACAGTTCTGAAAAGGTTAATCTTCGGGAGTTAATTACCGACTTAGCAATCAATATAGAAACACTTGCTCAGGAAAAAGGGCTGAAATTGGAAGTAGGAACAATAGAAAATCTGGTGGTGAGAGGTGACAAAGATAGGTTAAAGCAACTTTTGTTTAATCTTTTAGAAAATGCTATCAAGTATACTATGGTGGGAAAAATTTCTATCTCGGCTGTCCGAAAAGATAAGATGGCGGTAGTAACTATTGCTGATACTGGAATTGGCATCCCCCCACAGGACTTACCTCATATTTTTGAGCGCTTTTGGCGAGTAGACAAAACCCGTTCTCGAGAGAACGGGGGTACGGGTTTGGGTTTGGCTATTGCCCAGGAAATTGCTGAAGCCCATGGTGGAAAGATTAAGGTAGAAAGTGAATTAAATAAAGGGAGTACTTTTTCAGTGATATTACCTATCTCTCCAGACATCTCTGAAAGTTCAGGCAAAAAGAAAATTAAACGGAAAAAGAAGCAGTTAAAAAATATTTGATAAATTTTTTGGGAAGAGCAAAATTTATTTTGAAAGTATGCAGTAGAAGATAATTTTTACTCAAAACTTGACAACCAACCTACCCACAAAAGGAGGAAAAATGTCAACCGAAATAAAGCAGCCCTCAAAAAATTAATTGGTTTACCTCTTGAAGAAAAGAGTAAAATAAGAGACAATCTTTTCTGGTAGAAAAATATAAAACTAAAAAGGAGGCAACGAAATGGCAGTTCAATTTAGCGAACTCGGGTTAGTAAACACTCGAGAAATGTTTCGTCAAGCTATGGCTGGTAAATACGCCGTTCCCGCCTACAACTTCAATAATATGGAGCAACTCCAAGCCATAATTATGGCTTGTGTGGAGTGTAATTCGCCTGTAATTTTACAAATTTCCAAAGGAGCCCGTAAGTATGCCAACCAGACCCTTCTGCGCTACATGGTCCCGGGAGCAGTGGAAATGGCCAGAGAAGCAGGAAGTAAGATTCCTATTGCCCTAAACCTGGACCACGGGGACTCTTTTGAGCTGGCTAAATCTTGTGTCGACTATGGTTTTTCCAACGTTATGATTGATGGCTCACACCTTCCTTATGAAGAAAACGTAGCTTTAACCAAAAAAGTGGTGGAATACGCTCATCAATATGATGTAACGGTGGAAGGAGAACTTGGTGTCTTAGCTGGAATCGAAGAACACGTTTCTTCCGAAGTTTCTCATTACACCAAGCCAGAAGAGGTAGAAGATTTCGTTAGTAAAACTGGAGTAGACAGCTTAGCCATATCTATCGGCACCTCCCACGGGGCTTACAAATTCAAATTAAAACCAGGTGAACCCTTACCCACTCTCCGGTTTGATATTTTAGAAGAAGTTGAACGTCGGCTGCCTGGTTTTCCCATCGTTCTTCATGGAGCTTCGTCGGTCTTGAAGAAATACGTAGATATTATCAACCAATATGGAGGGAAATTAGAAAATACCGCCGGTGTGCCTGAAGATCAAATTCAACGAGCTGCTAAATCGGCAGTATGCAAAGTTAATATCGACTCCGACGGCCGATTGGTGATGACCGCTATGATACGCAAACACCTGGCCGAGCACCCTGAGGATTTCGACCCTCGAAAGTACTTGGGCCCAGCCAGAGAAGAATTAAAGAAAATGTACATCGCTAAATGTGAACTTTTAGGTAGTGCCGGAAAAGCCGGTTAAAACTACTCCTAAAAATAAGTGCCCTGCTTTAAGCAGGGCACTTATTACAGTTCAAATTGTACTTCTATTTTCTCATTACCTCAGCAAATTTTCTTTAACCCAAGTTGGAAAATGTGTCTTTTCTCTAATTTTGTTCGTTGAAATTCAAAAAACAACTAAAATCAAAAAACCGATAAGGCATCTGTTACCAAAAAATCAATAAGTTGAGAAAAACTTAGCCCCTGAGCTCGACATTCTTTTGGAATAAGACTGTTATCGGTCAAACCGGGAATAGTGTTGAGTTCCAGCACATAAATAGTATCGCTTTTTTCCTGCACCATAAAATCTACTCGAGACATCCCTCGACAACCTAAAAGTTGGTGAATACGAAGAGCCATTTTTTGAATAGCTTGGGTTAAAGCTGGCACAAGTGGCGCTGGAGTAATTTCCTGGGTAGCTCCCGGTGTATACTTAGAAAAAAAATCAAAAAAGTCCCTCTTTTGAGGAACAATCAAAACTGGCGGCAACGCTTGTGGAGGTTCTTTCCCCCCTCCCAATACGCCACAGGTAACTTCCTTTCCCCAAATTCTTTCTTCAATTATTAGCTTTTCTCCTATCGAGAAAGCCTGATCCACCACCTCTTCTAACGAAGACAATCCTTCCCCTAAAAATATACCAAAACTTGAACCGGAAGAAGCTGGTTTTAACACCCAGGACGGGAAAAGCGAAGCTTTTCTTAAAATTAGCTGGCGGTTTTTGTTCCACTCTTTTTGAGTAAAAGTCCATCCTCGGGGAATAATAATGTTCTCGGCCAACATTATTTTACGAAAAATATCTTTATCCATAGCTATACTGCTTGCTAAAACTCCTGAACAAGTGTAAGCTATCCCGGCCAACTCTAAAAGGCTCTGAATACGACCATCTTCTCCGTAGGGTCCATGAAGCACAATAAAAACTAAATCAATTTCCCTTTGAAGCCTAACAATGGCTTCCCCTAAATCTACTCCTTCCCAGAAAAGCAAGTTGAGATTTTCTGGTTGTTCTAAAAATCTTCGAGAGAAATACCATCGCCCTTCCTGACCAATAACTACCGGCCGAAGTAAATATTTTCCATAATCAGCGTTTCTAATAACTGCTCGACCAGAGGCTACGCTTACTCCATGTTCTTCGCTAACCCCACCCATCAAAACCGCTAATCTAAGTTTGCTGGGGCTCATAGTTTTTCCCAAAAAACAATTCTCTATAAAAAGGGTTATGTTTTAGCAATTCCTGATGTGACCCTATCCCCTCTATTTTCCCATCCCGGAGAAGCACAATTTGGTCCAAATCCCTTACCATCTTCAGAGAATGGGCAATAACAATTACAATTTTATCCCGCTCGATTTTAGAGATAGTGTCCAAAATATAGCTTTCAGACTTAGGATCAAGGTTAGAAGTAGCCTCGTCAAAAACTAAAATGGGAGGGTCCTTCAGTAAAGCCCGGGCAATAGCAATTCTTTGTTTTTGCCCTCCAGAAAGCCAACTACCATTTTCGCCCACGTCAGAATCATAGCCTTTCTCCAGTCCTTCTACAAACTCATGGGCATGGGCTTTTTTCGAGGCGTCCAAAAGCTCTTCATGAGAGGCTTTAAAATTACCGTAAAGAATATTATCCTGGACTGTCCCTCCCATTAGAAGAGAATCCTGCCAAACAACCCCAATTGCATTTCTCAACGAGGAAAGCTTTAATCTTCTAATATCTATCCCATCGATTTCAATTTTGCCCTGAGTAGGGTCGTAAAAACGCATAAGAAGGTTAATCAAGGTACTCTTCCCGGCTCCACTCGGACCTACAATACCTACTTTCCTCCCTAAAGGAATATCCAGAGTAAAATCTTTCAATACCATCTCTCCCTGGTAAGAAAAAGACACTCGATCAAATCTTATCCCCTGTTCAACCCCCTTCAGTTCCAGCGGTTCTTCCGGTTCTTGAATCTGCGGAGTGATATCCAAAAACTCAAAAATTCTTTCTGCCGAGGCCAAACTCTGCTGTAGAAGCTGATAACCAGAAGAAAAATGGGCAAGTGGGTTAGCCGCTGTGACCAAATAACCGATAAAAGCGATCAATCCTCCTGGAGTTAGGTTACCATAAATAACCTCCCGTCCTCCATACCAGACCACCAAAGTTAATCCACAAGAAGAAATTAGTTCCACCAAAGGACTAAGTATAGCTTTGGCCTTTACTTGCTTCATAGCTAAATTAAAGTTAAGTTCGTTTTCTCGTTCAAATCGCTCAGTTTCATAGCGTCCGGTAACGTAAGACTGAATGATTTTCATTCCGGAAATGGTTCTTTCTACTAATGAGGTTAAGACCGCAGTTTTACTTTGAAGCAGGTGTGAAGCCCCTTTCACCTTTTTCCCTAAAACATCAATCCCCCACCCCACCAGAGGAAAAATCAACATAGAGAGTAGAGCTAACTTCCAGTGGAGAACAAAGAGAATTACAACAGAACCGGAAAAAATCAAAATATCCATAAGAATATTTAAAAAAGTATTGGAAAATAGATTCTGAAGAACTAAAACATCGTTGGTCATTCGAGAAATAACGTCTCCGGTAGGATGATTTTGGAAAAAAGAAGCCGAAAGGTTATGAAGATGGTGGTACAGCTCCGAACGCAAACGAGCAATCACTCTGAAACCGGCCACCGAAATCCACAGGCTCTGGATATAAGAGGCTATCCCTTTTACCAGGAAAATAATTACTATAGAAGAAGCAATAAACAGTAAAAGTCTCATATTTTTATCAATTAGAGCCTGGTCAATCATATCTTTTACTAACCAGGGCAAAGCCAAGTTGAAAATTGAACCCAAAGCGGCCATAGCTACCGCCCCCACTACAAACCACCCATAGGGACGAAGGTAGCGTATTAACCTTGTTAAACTCTTTCCAGGTTTTAAAGGTGAATTTTCTTTAGTAGACTTTCTCATATAGAAAAATGTACCACTTTTTTACCTTATATGAAAGTATCTTCCCACACAAAAATTACCGATGGAGGAAAGCTCTCTCTCGGTAGTTTTTGTTTTTGTCTTTTTTCAGGGGGTTTAAGGGGGTTTACGCCCTATCGTTCGCTTATATACTGACCTATAACCTGGGTTACTTTTTCAAAAGTGTTACCCTGGGATAATTTTTCTCGAATTTCTTTGCTCCATGCCCAAGCCTTATCTCTAATACAGGGATCATTTAGAAGTTTCTCCATGGTTTGGCTCACCTGGTAAGGAGAAAAGTCCCGCTGAATCAGTTCTGGACAAATTTCCCTTTCCAACACAATATTAGGTAATCCCACCAAGTCAGTCTTAACCAACCAACGAGCAAAAAAATAAGTCAGCAAAGAAAGATGATAGACAATAATTTGAGGAACACCCATTAAAGCCACTTCCAGAGTTACCGTACCCGAACAAGATACACAAAGAGAGGCTCGGCTTAAAGCAGAATAAAGTTCCGAATGGGGCAAAATCGATACCGGTAAATCACCAACCTCTCTCTCCAATAAACTTTCTATTTGTGGCGAGGCAGAAATTAAATTAAAATGCATTTTGCTTTCTCTTTTTTCCCAGGAAGAAATAACTTTTTTCAAAACAGAGATAAAAGCCATTACTTCTCCCTTCCGGCTACCAGGTAAAAGTACTACTTCTTTCCCCAGGTTATTTTGTTCCTGCAGAGAGGGGAAAAAATCAACCTCTGGAATTAGCGAAACTAACGGATGGCCAACCCAGTTCACTTTTTCTGGAGAAAAATATCTTTCCTCCCAGGAAAAAACCGTTAGAATACGATCCGCCCATTTGGAAAGCTTAATCGCTCGTTGGGGTTTCCAGGCCCACACCTGAGGTGGAATAAAATAAATCACTGGTATCCCCTGATTATAGGAAAATTGTGCCAATTTCAGGTTAAAGCCAGGGTTATCAATCAATACTACTACCCGTGGTTTTTCTCGTAATATGAGATCGGTAGTTTTTTTCCACACTCTCCTCCACCGAGGAAAAGAAAGCAATGCCTCCCAAATTCCAAAAGTGGCTATGGAATCGGTGTAATAAATAACCTTCCCGCTGGAGCGAGCAATATGTTCTCCCCCCAGAGCATAAACGGTTAAGGTTGGGTATTTTTTTCGAAGCCGACTAACAATCTCCCCTCCATAGCGATCACCCGAGATTTCCCCGGTCGAGATCAAAATTGAACTTTTATCATTCATGGAATCAAATCCGACTGCTTAATACCCAAAATTGAAACTCCCAGCTGATCGGCCAATCTTTGGACTTTCTCTGGCTCTATCAAAAGAGTTTTTTCCGCTTCCAAAGCCAAAACACTTCCCCCTGCTTCCCGGAAAAGCTCCACTGTCTTTGGCCCTACCCCGGGAATGTCGATCAAATAATCCTGCCGACTGCGGGCCGCTTTAACCACTACTACTTTTCCCTGCGCTAATTTTATTCCCCTTTGAATGGTTTCATCTGTTCCCTCGGCTGCTTCTACCGCTATCACCGATTGTCCTTTCACCACCACCGTTTGACCAACTTCCTGGTCAGACAAAAACCGGGCCAAGTGCCATCCATAAACAATATCTTGCCATTGATCAGCGGTAGGAGAACTGCGGGTAATAACTCTCGCTGGAGTTAAAAAATCGCCTAAAAAAGTGAGTGGAGAAACAATTTCCCATCCCTGCTGCTGTAACCAGTAAAAAATCTTCTCCAGTAGGGGCTTATCTTTCAAGTCCTGACTTCCACTTAAAAGGTCTAACTCTCTCGGCTTAGTCAACTGTTGATTAAAAAGATATTTTTTGGGGATTTTCCCGACCAGACAAACTTTACCAACCCCCCATTTGTGGGCAATTTTCCCGATTTCAGATAACGAAAAACTGTCTAACTTTTCCGACCAAAAGTCAATCGGAAAAGGACGGAGGAAGGAAAACCCAATGCTAAATACCTGATAGTCTCTTTCCAAAGCCCGTTCCCAAACCAAGTAAGGGAGAGAGCCCTCTCCCCCTATTAACAGAAGTTTTTCTTTATTAATCATCTTTTGTTCCCACCCACCGGGTAATACCTCTTTCCGTTTGAGCAAAAAAATTCAGTATCTCTCGGCTAAAATCAGAGGAAAAATGACTTTCGAGTTGAGAAAGAGCTTGCTCCTGGTTTCTACTTGAGCGCAGAAAACGATAGATTTTCCGAATCTCAACTCTGGCCTCTCTCTCTATACCTCTTCTTTTCATCCCCACCAAATTAAGTCCGTACAGCCTTGCTGGATGGCCATCAGCCATGAGATAAGGGGGAATATCTTGCACCACTTTAGATAAACCTCCCACCATTGCCAGTTTCCCAACTCTAACAAACTGGTGCACTCCCACCATACCACTCAGGACCGCCCAATTTTCTATTTTAACATATCCAGCCAGGTTAGCCCCGTTGGCCATAGTAACTTCTTTCCCTATTTGGCAATTATGAGCTACATGCGCATAGGCCATAATAAAACATCCTGGACCAACTAAAGTCTTCTGTCCTTCCCCGGTTGCCCGATGCACAGTGGTAAATTCCCTCAAAATAGTGTCATCTCCAATGATTACTTCAGTCTCTTCCCCTTGGTAAGATACATCCTGGGGAGGAGTTCCGATCACTACATGGTGTCCAATAAAACAGTTAGAACCAATACTAACCTTCCCTTCAATAATCGAAAAAGCTCCTACTTCGGTTCCATCTCCAATTTGAACTTTCTCGCCAATACAAGCCCCGGGGCCAATTTTTACTCCTTTTCCCAATTGAGCACCTTTTTGCACAAAGGCCGCCGGACTAATTTCCATCTTCTATTCCTCGCAAACGGTAAATTAAACGAGCCATTTCCCGGTTGAGACTATGCCCTGAACGCCATCCAAAAAAAGCTCCTCTAACTCTAACCCCCACCAACATTAAATCACCAACCAAATCGGCCAGCTTATGGTAAGCAGCCTCTCCTGACATCTGCGAAAAAGCGCTTTCTCCCAAATTACCCAAAATCAAAGCCTGATCTCTTACCCCTTGCCCAATATTCTCCTGAAGAATCTGGGGTATTTCCCAATCAAAAGCAAAAGTGCGAGCTTTCGCCATTTCCTCCAATCCATCTTTCTCCGATATGCCGATTATCTGAGCGAAATGAGAGCGATCAATTACATCCAGAAAATACCAAGCTCGAAACTCGATTGCCGGAAAAGCAAAAAGGAAACTCTCCCTATTCTTAGCTACTAACCACTCAGGAAGCAAAATCTCCTCCCGGGGAGCACTTTGAATGGTGAAACCATTTTCTATCAGAAGTTCAAGCCAAAAAGAAACTCGACCATTACCCCCAGGGATTTCTTCCCCTTCCACAATTACTTCCAGGTTATCCAGATCAGCCAACCAACAAGCGGCCAACAGATGCTCAACAGTGGAAACCCTAAATCCACAGCGAGACAGGGAAGTAGAACGAGAACTGGGACAAGCATATTCAACTAAAGCAGGGATAAGCAACTGCTTTTTCCCTTGAACAACCCGAAAAAAAATCCCTTTATTCTCCTCGGCCGGATTGAGATAGACGGTAGTTTGCAGACCACTATGAAGCCCCCGGCCTGAGACCCTAAAAGAATGAGCAATAGTTTTTTGATAAACGGTGGAACGGTTATCATTTTCCACCAATTTTCTTCTCCAAACTTCTAACTCTTTGCCAAAGTTGAGGTAGTTTTTTGACCAATGCTTGCTGCCGCAAATGCTGGTGATGCTCTTGAGCGGGAAAACCAGAAACCGTCTTCCCGGCAGGAATATCGTTCACTACCCCTCCCCGACTCAAAACGGTCACCCCAGGTTCCAACTTGCAATGGTCTACTACTCCCGATTGACCAGCCAAAACGCTGTTATCTCCTATGGTAGAGCTTCCGGCTATTCCAGATTGGGCTACAATAACCACATTTTTTCCAATTTTAACATTATGAGCAACCATAACCAGGTTATCGATTTTGGTTCCCGCTCCAATCCGAGTTTCTCCCATAGTTGCTCGGTCAACGGTGCTATTAGCCCCTATTTCCACCTCATCTTCAATCACTACCCGACCGATATGAGGAAGTTTTAGATAGCCATCTTTTGTTCGTTCATAGCCAAAGCCATCGCCCCCAATTACCACCCCCGCTTGCAAAATAACCCGGTTACCTATTTGACATTGTTCTCGGATTACTACTTGGGGAAAAATCAGGCAATCAGCCCCAATTTTTACCCCCTTACCTACGTATACCTGAGAGAAAAGGCAAGTGCCGGCCGCTATGGTTGCTCCTTCTTCTATTACCGAAAAAGGACCAACCACTACCCCTTCTGCTAAAGAGGCTTGAGGGTGGACAAAAGCAGAAGGGTGGACTCCCGCCGGGGGAAAGACAAACGGGGAAAAATATTTGGCCAGTTTAATATAAGCCAATCGGGGGTTATCAACTATCAGTAAGTTCTTACCGACTAAGCTTTGAGCTTCGACTTCTTCCAACACTATTGAGCAAGCCCGGGTCTCTCGGGCTTGCTCAAGATAACGAGAATGAAAAAGAAAAACCAAATCCTCCGGTTGTGCTTCCTCCAAGTTATTGATCCCTTTAATCTCAAACTCGGTTTCTCCTACTAAGTAACCATCAACTAAAGCAGCAATTTCTTTTAGCTTCAAAATATCACTTCTCTTTTATTCTGCGGTCAACCTACCGATTGCCTCCACCACTTGGTCGGTAATGTCTATTCCCCCATAAAGAACCAGCGGCATCTCCATCAGTTGATTCTCCCCCACTGGCAACCGAAGTTCAGAGCGAATCACCAAACTCAACCCTTGAGACTCAGCTACCAGCCGGATAGCGTCAATTACATCCTGATAGCGCTGGTTAACCATTTCTGTCCGCTGTTGCAACATCTGGTCTCTCACAGGCGCCCACTCGGCGTTCATCTCTGCTTCTAATTGTTGAACTTCTTCCCGCGTCTTTCCTTTACCTTTTTCATTTAGCTCTTCCTGCCTTTTTTGTAGTTCGCTCATTAAATTTTCTTCTAACTCCAGCAACTTTTGACTGTTGGGATGAGCATTAAATACCCGATTCAGATCGATCAAGCCAACCTGGAATTCTCCACTTCCTGCGTCAGCTGCATAAACCGACGAAGCCATCACCGTTAAAAGTAAGATTACTATGGTTATCAACCAAAAACTGCTTCTCATTGTATCTCTCCTTTCCAACCACAAAGTACTAAAAAGTATGTCCTAAACTGAAGTAGGTTTGACCTCCCCGTTCTCCAATACCATAATCAAGCCGTACCGGACCAATAGGGGTATCTAACCGCAGTCCAACCCCATAACCGGTCTTCAAGCTGTCAAAGGAAATCGCCTCATCCAAAGCCCAAGCATAGCCAGCATCTCCAAACAAAACCAGCTGGGTGTCTTCCGCCACCTCCCATCGATATTCAGCATTGAACACTATCATCTTTTCCCCTTCAAACTCAAACAGGTCATACCCCCGAAGGGTGCTCACTCCCCCTACTCCAAACTTTTCATAATCGGGTAAATAAGTGTCGGCTATCCCTCCCATGAGTCTTAAGGCCAATACTGTGTCTTCTCCGGTATCGGTAAAATTTCTCACGTCAAGGATATACTTGTTAAAATCATAATCTCCACCAAAAGCTCCACCCGCTAATTCTACCTGGAGAGTCCCAAGCCACCCCTCATGAGGATTGGTTTTACTATCCCGGGTATCATATAAAACCATAGGAGTGAGAGAATTGGTAATACCACCGTTGGCGGGAATTATTCCTTCTAAAGCCGTAGTCTGGATATCTTCCGATTTATAGCGCAGCCTCCAGGCCCACTCTTCATCAATCTCTCGTCCAAAAGTAAGTTGCCATCCGATCCGTTCTTCTTCATATTTACCTATTATTTCCCCTTCCTCCCAATTATTACGATCTCGAACCTGATCATAAAGCTCTAATCGGGAATAGGTAGGGGAACCAAACAGGTACGGTTCTTCAAAAGAAAACTGATAAAGGGTACGAGCACCAAACTCATAACGCAACTCCACCCGCTGACTGTTTCCTCCCAAATTTGACTCTTGATACCGAACATAGCCTAACCAACCATCTTCAGTATTATACCCCACCCCTACTGCGGCTTCACCGGTACTTTCTTCTACCACACTCACCTTAACTATTACATGGTCAACATCACTTCCTGGCTCAAGTTTCATACTGATATCTTTAAAAAAGCCAAGGTCATAAATTGCCTGAATACTTTTTGTTACCTCGGCAAAATCAAATACTATTGGAGGCTCAAAAACAAGTTCTCTCCGCACCACATACTCTTTGGTTTTTTCCAAACCTTCAAAACGGACATCTTCTATTATCCCTTCTCGAATAGAGAAAGATAGAATGCCCTCCGGTGAAAAATCAATCTGGTCGATTCCGGTAATCAAAAAACCGTTATCGCTATAAAGAGCACGAATTCTTTCAAAATCATTTTGTAGAATCTGCCAGTTCATAACTTGTCCAGGGGACAATATCATTGCCTCCTGGATCAGTGAGTCTTCTATAGCGGTGTTGCCCGAAATTTGAATTTCTTTAACCACCGGTAGCTCTTCCACCTTATAAATCACTTCTATCCCGTCGGGATATTCTTTAGTCTCCACCCAGACCCGGGAAAAATAACCCAATTCGTAAATAGCTTTTACATCATTCTGGACTTTCTCCTGGTTAAAAGGTTCCTTCAAAGAAAGAGAAACTGCTGAAAGAATTAAATTGGTGCTTATTTTTTCATTTCCTTCCACCCTTATAGCTACTACCGGGGGAAGAGCTGTTTGCGCCCAGGAAAAATTATAAGGAATTAAGGTTGCCAACAAAAAGATAAAAACTGCTAATCCAAAAAATATTTTTCTTTTTCCCATAGTTATGCCCTCCCACTCTTAAAAGTTGGTATGGTACTCTAATTTCCAATCTATTGCTCCATCTGAATCTAATCCCGTCTCAAGTGACCATTCTTTACTAAAATCTATCTCCAAATCCCAGCGATAATCCCAATTCTCACTCAAGTTTTGAGTATAACCTATTAACATATTTTCTCCAAGTCTTTTTTCTAATTTTAGTTGATAATCAGAGCCCTGATTAGAGGGGGAATATTCAAGCTTAAAATCATCAATAAAAGGAATTTTATCAGTCAAATTATAGTCCCAACCCAGTAAAAATTGCAGCACCTTCCAGCCGATTGGCTCCAAATCAAGTTCTTCCAAGGAAACATAAGCATCTTTGTCTCCTAAAATTAAGAGCGATATGATCTCTTCTTTGGAAAGCAATGGTTCTGAACTAAAAATAATCTGATAGTTGCTCAAACTACCGATTGTTTTCCAACTTATAACATATTTACCAAATTTTTTACTTCCTCCAAGGTGAAGCTGGGGATCGAGACCAAAAGAATCATCTAAAACAATATATCCGGCTAAAGGTAAAACTACGGTTATCAAATTATACTTACCTTCATCCACTTCTAATCTACCTTGATAACCCAAGCTCTCAGAAGAAGCTGAAATTTGCACTTTACCCAGTAAAGAGAGGTCAACAAAGGGAGTTTTAACCCGAAAAGGGCTACCGGTTAAAAGGGTAATCTCTAAGGCAATGGGTAAGTTTGCCAGAGAAGCTTCCATATCCGATAGCAACAAAAGATAATCACTTTCTTCTCCATTACTCTGGTATAATCCCTCATATACAACCAGCTTACCAGTCATAAGCAACTCCTCCAATTTTCCCTTTAGCTGAAAATCACCTTCCCAGCTACCGGATATCCCCTCCCCCCAGTTCAGGTCAGAGGCATTTCCTGTAATAGAAAAAGAAAGGTCAACTTCTTCTCGGTTTAAACTACCAAAACTATAATAACTAAAACCCAAAACTTTTCCTTTAGCTTTTTCAATTCGCAGTTGTTCGTTTTCAAGTTTAGCTTGCAAGTCCTCAACCGTGGCTACCATCTGCTCTTTCCAGAATACCTCTCCCCCTTCTAAGCTAATTTCCCCTTGAAAAGTGGGTTCTTTAAAAGAGCCAGTCGCTTGCACTTGAGCTTTTAGCTGACCAGCTAAGCCAATATCTTGAAAGGTTAAAGGAAAAGCAAGGCCCGCCTTCGCTCGCAACAACAAATCCAGGGTTTCCTTTTCCAGGTCAATACTGCCCTCTCCATTGAGCAGGATAATTTTTTCCTCGTCCGCCAGTTGAAAATCCAAACCGGCCAGTAATCCCTCCTGATAAAAGCCGGCAAGCTTACCAGTAAAACTTCCATAATCGTCAGTAAATAAAACTATATTTTCCGCTCTAAATTGCCACCGATCATTATCCGGCATCAAGCGAGCGCTTAAGTCCAAACTACCTCGAGGAAAATTATCCACCGGCAAATCAAAAGGCAGGTTTTCTAATTGGAGTTTCTGAATGGTTATTTCCCCTTGCCTTAGCAAGGCTAACGCCATTGGCTCGGAAATAAAATCTGGGGATAAACTGCCCTCCCAAAAGTCAGGGGGAATTTCCCCTTGAAGACTTATGCTAACTTCCTGTGCAATCGGCAAATTTTGAAAACAGGGATTACTTAAATTGCCATCTAAAGAAAAAACTAACCGTTCCCAATTCCCACCTAAAACAAAAGAAACCTGCTCCACATCTCCGGTTATTCCCTGATAAGAAAAGTCCCATCCTTCTATCCTACCCTGAAGAGCAATATCTTGGTAAGGAGTAATCTCTCCCTCCAAAAAAACTTTTCCCAAAGGCAAAGAAGCGGACAATTTTTCAACTGTTATTTTATTATCTCGCCAGGTAGCTTGCAAAAACAGTTCCTCCCCCTTGATTTCTCCCCAAATTCCAATCGGAGAAAAAAGAGAAAAATCAGCTTCAAATCCCTCCTCGGTTAGCAAAACTTTACCCTCTCCTTCCATCTGTAAAGCCAATTTTTCTTCCCCCACCGGATAAATAAAAGGATAATGATCAAAGTTAAAGTGAATATCAATCTCTTCTTGGTTTTTTTGGATTTCTCCTGTAAGGTACCCTTCCTTTTTTTGCACCACCAGATTACTTAAAATTAAAGCCTCATCCCTTATTTCACCTTTGCCTTGAACAATATTGCCCAGAATAATTTCTCCAAAGGATAGACTACCCTCCTGCAAAATAATTGATATTTCCATCTCCTCTCCAGGGCGCTTTTCTAAGTTAATTTTACCTCCAACTGACCCGGTAAGCGGAGTGTCAGTTGCTGGCAGCCAGGAAGAAATATCCACCTCCTGGAAAAACCCTTCCCCCCAAAAAGTTTTCTCCTGCCACTGACCCTGAAACTCTATGTTACCCTTTTCCAGGTTGCTTTCCCCCTTAATCCTTGCTTCTGCTCCATCCAAGCTAACTTCTACCCGGGGGGTTTTCAAAATTATATCTCCCACCTTCATTTCCTCTCCCACCAACTGGAAAAACCCGCTTCCCCTACCAACAGCATCCAGGGAAAGCTTTCCTGTTAGTTCCCCTTTACCTTCAACCCCAGTAGGCAAAAGGGAATCCCCCAAATCCCAAGAGGTTTGTTCGGTTCTAAGTTCAACCCCTTCCTGGTCCAGTTTGCCCTCCCAAACTCCTTGAAAAGTTACTCCCTTCAGCTGGCATCCTGGTAAAAGTTCAAGCTGAAAGGAAGCGTCTGAGAAAAAAGAAAAATCAGCAGCTAACTGTAAGTCTTGAGCAGGAACTTCAGCTTTAACCATTCCCTTCAGTGCTTGTGACAAAACAAACAATTGAGAAGAAAAATCTATCATTTCTTCCCCCCAAAACGCTTCTCCGGTTAGTGAAAGGGAAATATTTTGATCCCAAAAAAGATGCCCTTTTCCCTCCAAAGAAAAAGGCACCCCCCCCCTTTTTTCGGAATCAATCTTAAAGCGAGAAAACTCAAACCCCTCTTCTTCTGGTAAAATAGAAAAAGTAAGCTCAGTTCCCTCTCCCCAGTTCATCCCACCAGAAATTAATCCCGTATCCAGCCTCCACTCTCCTTCTCCATCAACCAGCAGCCAGTCATTCCCTCCCTTCCAGGATAGTTCTATTTTGTCGTTTTCCTCCCAAAAAGCTGCTAACGACCCTAACTCATGTTCTGCCTCAAAAACAATGCTTTCCCCCCTTTTACTATTAAGCCCGAGTTTAAAATGCAATGCTGGCCGATCCTCGTCTTGCCAGTAAAAATCAGCTATCAATAATTTAAAGGCCGGTAAAGAATTAAGGTCGATTTTAGATAATTTTTCCCAGAAAGACAAAAACTGAGCCGAACTGGTAAAGAAGGCCTGCTGAGCAAAAAGAGTAATCTTTCCTAAAGAAAAAGTGGGAAATAAGTTAAATGGGAAACGGATCAAAACTGCCGGGAGAAAAAGAGCAAACCCTTCTCCTTTTACCTCTACTTCTTCTAACTTCAATCCCAAAGGGAAAACTAATTTTGATCGCGCAAAGGATAAAAAAAAGTCTCCCCTATCCTGCAAAAGATAAGAAAATGCCAGTTCAACCAGTTTTTGGTGTCCAAAGTACAGAAAAAAGCCAATCACTATTACCCCTATTAAAAGGAAAATCAAAATTCCCTTCCCCACAACTACTCCTCAACTATAACTTTTTGTGAAGCTTGTCCCTGAAACATCAGAGGCAGGGGTAGATAGAAGGTAAAAACCTCTTCCTCGGTCCCTCCCCGAGGGACAACCTGAAAAGAAATTCCACCTTCCTTTAGCCGAGAAAGCTCTTGCTCTAAATAAGCAAAAAGGTTAGTTGAAAGGACAGGAGCAGGAGATTGTTCGGCAAAAACACGAGGCTTAACCAGCAAATCAGCTTCACCTAATGGAAAACTGGAAGGAAGTTGAAGGGTAAGGGGAAACTCTTGCAATCCTTGTCGGTAAAGAAAGAATCCTACTGTACCACTGAATCCCTCGCCTCGAGATATTTCCAAGGGAAAATCAACTGTTTTAATTATTGCATTTTGCAAAGAAGGATAAAACTGCAAATCTATTTCTAAAGAAGAGACTTCCACCGCCTCGATAGGATTTTTGAACACCACTCGAATAACTTCTCTTATTCTTTCCATTACCAAACTGGCAATGTCTACCTCGCTCGTCCAGAAAAAGTCATCCTGGAGGTAAAAGCGTTCTCCTGCAAAAGTTAATATCGCTTTAATGCTCCCCGAAGTTTGGCAGTCTAAAGCTCGATCGAGAGAATCAAGTACCAGCTGAGGAATAAGATCTACTAAAAAATCCTCGCCCTGAACCACTTTATAAGAAAAAGAAGAAGACTCTCCTCCTTGCTCTACCCTTATATCTAACTGACAGGCGGGGGGAACTACTCCAATTCTGCCTGCTACCCCCACTGCTCGGTCTTGCCTAACCACCCCTTCCTGACGAATGGGTGTTCCTACCTTAAAAGGAAAATCCTTCCCTTCCAAACTAAAGTTGATATACACTGAAGAGAGAAAATAGTTTACCTCACCTGCGTGTAAAAAGGGATGGCCCAAAGCTAAAAATTTATCCTCTTCCCGCCAGGTTAAAGTACCAACACTTATAATATCAGCATCCCCCGAAACCAGCTGAACTCCGATAGCGCTACCCGGTTTAAGTTCAACCATCTCTGGAACCTCTGCCAATGGGCGAGAATAATAGGGAAGAGTTGTTATTCCTTTAGCTTTAAACTGTTCTTCAATTTGCGCCATCGACCGCTCCCCCAAACCACGAACCAAAGTTGTTCCTCCAAAAAGGGGAACAGGGCTTACCCCCGCCGCAGGATTGCCTTTTGAGCTATCTTTTTCCCATAGTTTCAACATCGCCTCAATTGGAGTAACCACTCCAATTAAATTGTCTTTGGTTTCCCAACTATAGGCCAAGGCTCCAGCAATTTGTCCTTCAAAAAAAACCGGGCTACCACTCATACCTTGAGAGATACCTCCCATTTCCCTAACACGCTCATCGGTTACCAGAACTACGAAATAGCTCTCTTCAATCGAGCGACCTTCCACTACATCCAAAACCTCCAGGCTAAAGCTCTCTACCTCTGTTCCGTAAAAAACTGTTCTGGCCAAACCAACCATTCCCTGGGAAATTTGCGAAAAAGGGAAATAAGGAGAAGCTAAGGCTCTCGGAGATACAAAAAAAGCGGAAAGCGAAAAAATCAGAAAAAAACAAAAAAAACTTACAGGTAAGTTTATTTTGTTACTCAAGTGTTAACCGTTCCTCCTTTTAGTAAAAAGAAACCCATCCTGAAGGGATTTAATATTGTCAAGCACTTTCCCTGCTCCTAAGGCTACACAGGAAATTGGATCTTCGGCTACATAAGCCGGGGTTCCCAAAGACTTACTCACTAATTCTTCTATTCCTCTAAGCAGCGCCCCACCTCCAGTAAGACAAATACCTTTTTCCCCTACATCGGCCGCCAGCTCAGGTGGAGTATGTTCTAACACCATCCGGGCAGTTTCAACAATAGCCGACAAAGAATCGAGTAAACACTTGTATACCTCAGAGGAAGTTAAGGTAAGGTCCCGCGGAAGACCAGAAATTAGGTCTCTCCCTCTTAAAGCGATGGTTTCCTCCTTAGTTGGGGGAACAGCACAGCCAATCTGGATTTTAATGGTCTCAGCTGTTTTTTCTCCGATTAACAAGTTAAACTTTTTTCGCAAATGACGAATAATAGCTTCGTCAAACTGATCACCGGCAACCCTAACTGACCGACTAACCACTATTCCCCCTAAGGACAGAATTGCCACATCAGTAGTTCCTCCTCCAACATCAATCACCATGCTTCCCGACGGGCTGGTAATATCCAGCCCAGCCCCTAAAGCGGCAGCCATCGGTTCTTCAATTAAATAAGCCTTTCTGGCTCCCGCGTGATAGGCAGCATCAAGAATAGCCCGCTTTTCTACCTCCGTTCCCCCAGAAGGAACACAAACCACTACATCTGGTTTAAACAGGCCACGACCGGCTATCTGCTTGATAAAATAAGTAAGCATCTTACGGGTTATTTCATAATTATCAATTACCCCACTTTTCAGAGGGCGATGGGCCACGATATATTCTGGGGTCTTGCCGATCATGTCTCTGGCACTTCTTCCAATAGCCAAAATTTTATTAGAATTTTTAGCCAAGGCCACTACCGATGGTTCATTTAAAACTATTCCTTTTCCATGAACGTAAATTAAAGTGGTTGCTGTTCCCAGATCAATTCCCAATCGTTTATTCCACATTACCAATTCCTCCCACCTATTCTGCCAATCGCTCGATAGAAGCGCCCAGTTTTTTCAATTTGCTTTCAATCCCTTCGTATCCTCTATCTATATGAGAAACCCCATATACTAAAGTTTCCATCTCTGCCGCCAACCCGGCTAAAACCAGAGCCGCTCCGGCTCGCAGATCGGTGGCCCTCACCTCAGCACCAGTCAGTTTTTCCACCCCTAAGACCACCGCGCTTCTCCCCTCAACCTGGATTTGGGCTCCCATTCTTTCCAACTCTCCCACATGAGCAAAACGATTTTCAAACACGGTTTCAGTAATAACGCTAACTCCATCAGCTAAACAAAGCAAAGACATAAATTGAGCTTGCATATCAGTGGGAAAACCTGGATAAGGCATAGTTTTTATGGTAACTGGACGAGGTTGCTCCAACATAGAGATCAAAATTCGGTCATTTCCCAACTTAGTAACCCTCGCTCCCGTCTCCTCCAGTTTGTTAAGTACCGATAAAATCAAAAAAGAATCTACTCCTCTTATTTCTACTTCACCCCCGGTAATTGCAGCCGCCACACAAAAAGTACCGGCTTCAATCCGGTCATTCATTATAGTATATTCGTTACCTAAAAGTTTTTTCTTCCCCCGAACCACAATAGTATCAGTTCCGGCTCCCTGGATATCGGCCCCCATCAGAGAAAGAAAACGGGATAAATCAGCTATCTCCGGTTCTCGAGCAGCGTTGGTAATAACCGTCTCCTCCTCAATAGAAGAAGCTAACATCAAAATGTTTTCGGTGGCGCCTACACTTGGAAAATCGAGATAAACCTGTCCTCCATGGAGAGATTCCGCCCAAGCCTCAACATAACCCGAATGCATAGAAACCTTAACCCCTAATTGAGAAAATCCTTTGAGATGTAAATCCACTGGACGCGAACCAATAGCACACCCACCTGGAAGGGGAACCTGGGCTCGACCCAAACAGGAAATAAGCGGCCCCACTACCAAAAAGGAAGCCCGCATCTTGCGGATCAACTCATAGGGAGCTTCCGCCTTAGAAAGAAGTGTCGGATCAATCCGATAACTTCGGGCGTCTACTTTATCTACTTTAACCCCTAAGCTGGCCAAAACCGAGAGCATGGTTTGCACATCCAATAAGTCAGGAACATTATGGATAATTGAAGGAGAATCTCCTAAAAGCGTAGCCGTTAAAATTGGAAGGGCAGCATTCTTAGAACCACCCACTTCTACCAATCCCCGAAGGGGTTTATGACCTTTGATTAAAAATTTATCCAACTCTCTTCCGCCTCTCCCAAGTACCTTTCCACTGAGTATTTATTATAGCTTAACTTTACCAGTCAAGAAACTACATCTTTAGAAGTTTTTTTCTTAAACTGATCGAATTGAAATCCGATTTTTCCACCGTCTTCCAGAACCAGGTAAGCAGAAAACTTTTTCCCTTTTTTAGAGGTAAAACCAGAGATTTTATCTGATTTCCTTTGATTAAGCAACTTTTGCGCCTGGGTACGGGGAATTCTCCGGCCCAAAATAGTTTTCCAGATGGAAAAAGTACAACCCTCCTTCCAGCGAGAACAGCTGAAAGAGCGCCTATTTTCCAAAACTGGAGCCCCACATAAAGGGCATTCACCTAAAGGAGCTTGCAATTTTTCTCGAACCCCGTCTTCTTCTTTGTTCTTTATCTTATCTACCATCTCCCGGGTTAGCTGTTTGATCTCTTCCATAAACTTTTCCCGTAGATAATCTCCCTTTTCTATCATCTTTAGTTTCTTTTCCCATTTACCAGTAAGCTGAGGTGAAGCCAGCTCATCAATGGGGATTTTTTCCACTAAACTAATCAGTTCCATTCCCTTAGGCGTGGGAACAAGCGTTTTTCGGTTTCTCTCAAGATACCCTACTTCTATCAACCGTTCTACAATAGCTGCTCGGGTGGCTGGGGTACCAATACCAGCTTCTTTCATGGCCTCTCTTAATTCTTCTTTTTCTACAAACCTACCGGCACCTTCCATTGCCGAGAGAAGAGTGGCTTCCGTATACCGGGGGGGAGCCTTGGTTTCTTTTTCTTCCAGCCAAACTTTCTCTGTTTCTACTCGGTCTCCCTTCTTGACCACCGGCAGAGGTTGCTCTTTTTCTTTTTTCTCTTGTTTTTCTTCCTCTTCTTCCTCCACTTCCTCTGTTAGATACACCTTTCTCCAGCCGGGTTGGACCAGAACTTTGGATTTACTTAAAAAAATTTCTTCTGCTACCTGGGTTTTAATCTGACGATGAGCCCATACCGCCTCCGGATAAAATACACAAATAAAGCGCCTTACCACTAAATCCATAATTTTTTTCTCGTCATCCCTTAAAGAATCCCAGCGGATTTCCTCTCCCGTGGGAATAATGGCATGATGATCGGTCACTTTAGTCCGGTCAAATATGCGTCGGTCACGAAGGGCAGATTTTAGATTTATCTTGGGAGAGGCAAATTGCTCAAACCCACATTCTTGTAGCATTGTCCAGGACTTTTGAATCTGTTCCATTAAGTCTTCTGACAGGTAACGGGAATCGGTCCGGGGATAGGTAATGAGTTTTCGACTTTCGTACAATCTTTGGGCAATATTTAAAGTTCTCTGAGCAGAAAACCCAAACCGTTTATTAGCTTCTCGCTGGAGTTCGGTCAAGTCGTAAAGTAGGGGGTGAGGCTCCTTGACTTTACGCTGAGAAAAGCTTACCACTTCCCCTTCCTGGTCTTTAACTTTCTCTAATACTTTTTCTGCTTCTTTCTGGTCATAGGTTCGGTCTTCCCGGTTATGCCATTTACCCAAATACCTGCCTTTAGCAGAATTAAATTGGGCAAATATTTCCCAGTAAGGAACCGACTTAAAATTTTGGATCTCTCGTTCCCGATTTACCAAAATAGCTAAGGTAGGAGTCTGTACTCTCCCCACTGAAAGCAGCAATCGGTAACGAGAAGTAAAAGCCCGAGTACCGTTGATGCCTATCAACCAGTCTCCCTCGGACCGACAGCGGGCAGCGGCAGCCAAAAAGTCAAATTTATCTCCGGGGAGAATATTTTCCAAAGCTTGTTGAATAGCAGTTTTAGTCATAGAAGACAGCCACAACCGAGAAATCGGTTTTGAACACTTGGTATAGTCGTAAATGTAGCGGAAAATTAATTCTCCTTCTCGGCCAGCGTCACAAGCATTGATTATCGTCTCCACTTCCGAAGAAGCCATCAGCTTTTTAATAGCGTTTAACCGCTTTATAGTGTTACCAATTGCTTTTAATTTAAATTGGTCGGGAATAACCGGCAAAAGGTCTAAGCTCCACCTTCTTAATTTTTTATCGTAGTATTCGGGGTCAGCCAAATTTACCAGATGCCCTACTGCCCAGGTTACTAAAAAATCACCTGCCTGATAGTAGTTTTCATTTTTTTTGGCTTTGCCCAACACTTGAGCAATATCTCGAGCTACACTTGGTTTTTCGGTAATTATTAACTTCTTCCCCATCAACATCTACTCCTTCTTTTGATATCTACTCCCTATCTATCGGTAAATAAACATTTATCAGTCTTTTCAATCCGATTTATTGGCCGGTCGACGGCGAGGAGAATAGGGAGTAGGAATATACTCCACCGATGGTCGTTGCTGCTGCGGTTGGGGGTAAAGGTCCATCAGTTCATAAACTTCATCCGGGAGTTCTTCCTTTACTGGAAAGCCTAATTCTTTAGCTATTTCTACCGTAATCGGAAAATCATGGGTCCAACGGCCTTCAGATAAGATTTGAGCCACCTTCTGTGCTTTCTCTTCCGGCATTTTATCGCTGATTAAATTATATATTACCTGATAAACCTGTTGGATAGCTTTTCGAGCCACATCTCCCAGAATAAGGGTTTGGTCATCCCGATTAGGATTAGGTTCTTCCAAAGCTCTTAAAATTGAGGCTGCTGGGTACTGAGCCTCCCGGGTTCCAAGTTGAGGGTCTACCGGCCCTAATACCGCATTGGAATCCATCACGATTTCATCCGCTGATAGTGCAATCAAAGTCCCTCCCGACATAGCGTAGTGGGGAATAAAAACCGTAACTTTAGCTGGATGCCGCTTAATTGCACAGGCAATTTGTTCGGATGCCAGCACTAATCCGCCTGGGGTATGAAGAATAAGGTCAATTGGCATATCGTCTGGAGTCAAATGAATAGCACGCAAAATTTTTTCCGAATCTTCTATATTTATAAAACGAGCAATGGGGAACCCTAAAAAACTCATTGCTTCTTGACGATGAATCATAGCAATTACTCGAGAACGCCTTTTTCTCTCTAAATTCCGGATGGCGGCAATTCGTTGTTGATTCAACATCTGTTGCCGTAACATCGGATAGTAGAGAGTAAAGATAATTATTAGCAAAATAATATCAAAAAACATGTTTTTACCTCCTTGTCAAAATTTGTTAGCCGGTTACTACTTTATGGTTGCTAATTTCATCCTGTTCAAATAGATCACCCCCGTAAGCATCGTATGCTACTATCAAAGGGAAATCTTTTACCCAAATACGCACCAAAGCCTGAGCCCCTAACTCCGGATAAGCCAAAACCTCTTTTTGGACCACAAACCGAGTAAGATAGGCAGCCGCTCCGCCACAAGCGATGAAGTAAATCCCGAGATAATTTTTCAATAGTTCTTTTACTTTGTTTTCTCGGGAACCCTTACCAATGGTAGCTCTAACCCCCAACTGCAAAAAAAATTCCAAATATCGATCCATTCGCCGGCTGGTGGTGGGGCCAATCGAGCCGATTACTTCTCCCGGAGGAGTAGGACTGGGACCAGCATAGTAAATAACTGCTCCTTCAGGATTAAACGGTAAAGCATGGTTAGAATTAAAATCAGCTATTAACCTCTTATGAGTCGCATCCCGAGCTAAATAAACTTCCCCATTTAAAAGAACCAGATTCCCCGCCCGAAGTATTTTCACCTCGTCCAATCCCAAAGGGGTTTCTATGGTTAACCATTCTTGCGTTCTCACCTTCATCACCACTTAAGAGTTTTTTGCCGAAAAACATGACAGCTACTTACCAAACCAACCGGAAGGCTGGCGATATGGCAAGGATAGCTTTCTATCCGTACTTCCAGGCAGGTATTTTTTCCTCCCACTCCCTGGGGACCAATCCCTAAGGCATTAATATCTTGCTTCCATTTTTCCTCCAGCTCGCGGTAACGACGATCAGCGTTGACTTGACCCAAAGGACGAGCCAAGGCATGAGAAGCCAAATAAAGGGCATAAGCCCCATTGCCACCAATTCCCACTCCTACTACCAGAGGAGGACAGGCGCGAGCGGCTTTTTTCTCTAACTCGTTCAAAACATATTTTTCCACTTCTTCTGGGCCATCTCCTGGGTTAAGCATACCCAAAGCAGTAATATTATCACAGCCTCCACCTTTAACCAACAGAGAAATCTCCAAACTGTCCCCGGCCATCAAATCAAAAAAATAAACCCCGGGGGTGTTGTCTTCGGTATTCTTCCCCCAAAAAGGGTCAGAAACAATCGATTTTCGAAAATACCCCTCCCGATACGCTAAACGGATTGCTTCATCCAATCCACTACGGATAGTTCCTCCTTCAACCAGTAGCTGGTCACCCACTCGAACTTCGGCCATTACCATTCCCGTATCCTGACAAAGAGGGAGCTTTTTTTCCTGAGCAACCTCATAATTCTCCAAAATCTCAGATACCATTTCTTTGCTTATTTCATTTTCTTCCTCAGTCAATAAGCGAAGCATATGTTGCCGCAACTCAGGAGGAACGGTTGTATTCAACTCTAAAAGGGCGGTTTTAACCGCCTGGACTATATCATCCCAGATAACTACCTTCAAGAATCATCCTCTTCTTTATCGGTTATAATAGGGGCTCCGCCCCCCTTATAACCGAACTATAGAGGGTAACCCCCTATAACCCCCCGGAAAACTAAAAGATTAAAGACAAAGACCAACTTGAGGGAGTATATTCCCTCCTTCAGTCTTTTCTATGTTGTATCTCTTTTCCGTCATACCCGAAATTAGTAATCAGGTATCCAAAACGGATTTCTTCTCCCTCCGAGAGGGAATTTTGTTTCCATTGTTATCTGGTGCCGCCATGCGGCATGGCCATCTATCCTTCTTCTCTTACAATCTCAAAAATTTTACATAGTAGCAATATACTTCATTCGACTTAGAAAGGCAACCACCCACAGTTTACAGAGTAAACCTCCGCTTAAATCATAAAATCTATCATTAGCCTAAATCTTTTCCTCAGGGAAAAATTAAGACTAACTTTAATCGTTTGGTAAAAAATAACAACCAAAGCAATTTCCCAAAAGGAACAAGTTCAAAGATTAATGGTTATCTTGCTTATTTTTATAATATAATTGATTCATAATCTCCTAACTTATCAGTCTTTCAATTTGAGTTACCCAAAAATGACAAGCTCAAAGGAAAAGACTTGATATAGGCTGATTGTTGGCACCTATAGCGCAACTTGGGTTAGGATAAATTTAGATCAAACTGGTCGAGACTAAAAATTATGAAAAGAAAACTTTTCTGGCTTACTTTTGCTACAAGTGTATTCTTTTCTCTAACCGGTTTCCTTTTCCCCGGTGAGCTTGTCCAGGCCTTAAGCGAAGAAAACTTGATCTGGCAGGCAGAATATTCAGTTCAGTTTAAAGACCGACCGGTAGGTAAAGTCATTCTCGGTATGTCACCCCACCCCGAGAATAATCAATTGTTCTGGCTTTGGCGCCGGCAAACCATATCTGCTGCCACTATCTCTGGTCTACCTCCGGGAACCAGGATTGAGGAAGCCACTCTGCTCGATCTCCAGGCCAAACTACCTCTTAGCTATCAAAAACAACAAATTTTCGGTAATCGAAAAAATACCGTTACTTATAGCTTTGATTACCAATCGAACACGGTTACCCTCTCTCAAACAATGGGAGACTACTCTGCTTCCCAAACGAGCTATCTTAGTAATACTATCTATGACCCTCTTTCCCTTCTTTTCCTGATTTTAGAAAATGATTGGGAAGAAAAAAGCGAGCTACAACTATTCTCGCTCACCTCCGGCCTGGTAGAAGCCAAACTAAAGGCAAAGGAGTTGCCGTTAACATTAAATTCTACTTCCCACTCAACCCAGAAGATAGAGCTAAAAAACCAGAATTTTTCCCAAATTTTATATTTAGACAGAGAGCAAAAATACATAGTTAAAGTTGAGTCCACCGCTCCCCGGATAAAAATAATTTTAACCGGTTGGCAAGAAAAAGAAATCGAATTGCCCGAAATAATCCAATCTAAGCTTCGTCTTCCTGAACCAAAAAAAACACCGGTTACTCCTCCTAAGGAAAAATCCGATTTACCTTTCACAGAAAGACAGGCTTTCTTTTACAATCAAAATCTAAGATTAGCTGGCACTTTGACCTTACCCTCTGTTCAAAGTGGCCCTTTCCCAGCCGTGCTTATTATAGGCGGATCAGGCCCACTGGACCGCAACGGTAATATCCCCGGCAGTATTTTTCAACCCAACCTTCTCCAAGCCTTAGCCCACAACCTTTCGGCAGCTGGATTTCTTACCTTCCGGTATGACAAGCGGGGAGTGGGACAAAGTAGTGGAGATTATACTACCGCCGGCTTTTTCGACCTGATAGAAGACGCCCGTTGCGCTTTAAGCTTTCTAAAAAAACAACCAGCGGTCGAGCTAAAACATATTAGTATTCTGGGCCACAGTGAAGGGGGGATGATTGCTTATAGTTTAACCGCTGAAGAGGCAGTGATATCAGCTTTGATTCTTTTAGCCACTCCTGCTAAACCTTTAGTCGAGCTGGTCAAAGAACAAACAACATACCTCTATCTTATTTCCGGAATTACCAACCAGGAAACGATTAAAAAAGCTATCGAAAATCAGGAAAAAATAGTTGAAGCCATAAAAGAAGGAAAAACAACTGTTGAAGGAATCTCTATTCCCCTTTGGAAATGGTGGAAAGAACATCTTGAATTTCAGCCACTCGAATTTCTGGAAAAAGTCCAGGTACCAACTTTGATTCTCCAGGGAGGAAAAGATTACCAGGTCACGGAAGAAGACGCTGATATTTTAATCTCCACTTTAGAAAAAAATGGTGTTCCAGCCAAAAAGCTAATTTTCCCCGAGCTGGACCATTTTTTTAGACCGACAAAAAGTGAACACTCCTCCCCCGAGGAATATTTAAGCCAAAAACGGGTAATTCCTCCCTACGTTTTTCAAGAAATTCTTGACTGGTTGGAAACAACAGCTCTTCTCCCAAATAACTAAAAGAAAGGAGAAGGGTAAAATAAAACTGAGCGTATCCAAATCATGCTCGTCAGCGTGCCCACAACGGAACTATTAGAGAGAGACTCCATGCTGCTTCGGGGCACCAGATGGCAATAAACCTCTCATTAAGAGAGGAGAGAAATTCTTACCTATAATAAAAAAAACAGGGGGAAGAGAAACGCTTCCCCCTGTTTTTTTTATCGTTTGGTTTCTCGATGAACCGTATGCTTCCTACAGGAAGGACAAAATTTACGAAATTCTAATCGGTTTTTAATATTCTTTTTGTTTCTACTTGCTTGATAATTTCTTCTCCGACATTCGCTACACTCTAAAAGAACCGCTTCTTGCACTTTAGTTGCCCCCTTAGTAGTTGTTACTCAATAATATCAGTTACTACCCCAGCTCCTACAGTTCTACCTCCTTCACGGATAGCAAACCGCAGACCTTTTTCCATGGCAATCGGGTAGATTAACTTTACCTCTAAGTTAGCATTATCTCCGGGCATAACCATCTC
>JASGLU010000005.1 GCA_030156825.1 Candidatus Atribacteria bacterium
AATACAAAAAAGCTTAAAAAGATAAAGACTTACTGAGGAAGAAAGACATTCCTCAGTAATGGGGGCTTCGCCCCCCTTAAACCCCCCGAAAAGATAAAAGATTAAAAAGACAAATACTTACTGAGGAAGAAAGACATTCCTCAGTAATGGGGGCTTCGCCCCCCTTAAACCCCCTAAAAAAAGCAAAGACTTAAAAAACGAAAAGCTGAAAGGATAGACCATCATTGTTTCTCTAAGATTTATTATATTGATTCTGTTTTCATTGTCATCTGGTGCGGCTCAAGCAGCATGGGAGTCTATCCTTCTTTTTGGGCGATTCTCTCCAAAACTTGAGCATACACCCGGTAGTCTCCTGGGGTAAAAAGAACGAAATAAACTTCTTTTAGAGAACCCTGCTGCTGATTTTTCAAATAATCTATTACTGTGCTGAGGGCAATTTGAGCCGCCTCTTCGATGGGATAACCATAAGCACCGGTACTAAGAGAGGGAAAAGAAATCGACTTTAAGTTTTTCTCCTCGGCCAACTCTAAACTTGAGCGGTAGGCACTGCTGAGAAGCTCGGCTTCCCCTGAGCGCCCTCCCCGGTAAATTGGGCCAACAGCGTGAATTACGAACCGGGCCTTTAAATTACCCCCGCTGGTTATTACCGCCCCTCCGGTAGGACAACCGCCAATTCTACGGCACTCTTCATCGATTATTGGACCCCCGGCTCGGTGAATTGCTCCATCTACTCCTCCGCCGCCAGCCAAACGAGAATTGGCCGCGTTTACAATGGCATCGGTCTTTTGCTGAGTAATATCCCCCAATACCAGAATTAACCAACTATCACCGATCTTAATCATTTTTATCACCCCTTCTCATTTTATCGCTCCTATATGGTAAAATACCAAGAAACTGGTGTTTGGGAAAGATGAAAGTCGGTTATTTTTGTGGTTATCTTCCACCAGAGCTAATCCGCTCGGCTGGCGGGGAACCAGTTCTGCTTGAGCCTGAGGGGAAAAGGGTAAAACTGGGTGAAAAATACTTTCCCACTCCTTTCTGTCCTTTTTCCAAAGTTTTTCTGGACAACTTGTTGAGTGGGAGTTGGGAAAAAGTAGGTACTTTGCTTTTTACCCGAAGTTGCGATGCCAGTCGCAGGCTGTATGAAACTGTTTCTTCCTTGCCGGGAGGGGAATCTTCTTTTTTACTTGACCTCCCTCATGAAGTTGGTCCTCTGGCTTGGAATTATTTTGCCCATCAGCTCAAAAAATTAGCTCATTTTTTGCTCGACCGAACCGGTAAAAGCGAAAAAGCGATGCTCTCTGATCTCGAGCAGGAAGTTAAAAGTTCCTTGATTATCCGCCGGAAACTGACCGAAGAATATCAGGCAGGCCGTCTACCAGGGGCGGTTTTCTTAGGTAAAGAAGGGGGTTCTCCCCCGGATTTTCCTCGGGTAGTAAGAGGGGGGTTACCTTTATTTTTAATTGCTTCCCATCTTTGGGTGCGAGATTTAATCGGCCTTCTGGAAAAAAAATCAATTTTAGTTTTTGAAGATACCCCTCTTGGCTCGCGCCGGTGGCTTCTTAGGGAAAACACAACTTTCCTTCTTCCCCCTGAGGAGGACCCGTTTTTGTCCCTCTCCCGCCTTTACCTTGAATGGAAAGCCCCTTGCCCACGCGGACCCTGGAGGGAGCGATTAGCTTTTATCCAGGAGATGACGCGAAAGCTGGGAGTTCGGGGAGTGGTTTACTTTTATCCTAAATTTTGCGATTTTTCTCTGTATGAGCTGAAAATAGTCAGGGATGAGCTCTCTTTGCCCGTTCTGTCTTTAGAATACGATACTTTGCCCAATCTGGCTCAATGGGAGACCCGCTTGGAGGCTTTTTTGGAGGTTCTAACCCCATGAAAGAAAAAACCCAACAAAATCTGGTGAAGTTTATCAGTTTTTTGAGCAGGCGAAAAAGCTTATTCACCCTTCTGGGGGGTTATGAGTGGTGGCTCAAAAAAAAGTGGCCTTCTCCAGATTTGGCTCAAACCTCCTATTTACTTACCATTCACTCTATAAGAGAGTTGTATCAGAGGAAAAAGCCAGTAGTCTGGACCAGTTTATTTTTTCCCTCTGAATTTATCTGGGCCGGATCCATGGTTCCTTTCTATCCCGAAATTGCCTCTGGCCTGGTAGCTGCTCTGAGATGGTCTGATTTCCCTCTGCGAAGCTCATTCCAAAAATGGGTATCGGCTGACTTGTGTAGTTACCACCGACTGAGCCTGGGAATGAGCTTGCTAAAACTTTTTCCTCGACCTGACTTCCTCATAGCTACTAACACTATTTGTCAGGGAACGGTAGGCTTTTTTCAAACCCTGGCTCAGTTGTGGCGAGTTCCTTTTTATCTGATAGATGTGCCCTTTGCTGATTTCTCCGCTTCCGAAAAATATATCTCTTACCAGCTGGAAAGTTTAGCCCAGAACTTAAGCCAGGAATGGGGAATCCGCTTCCGCTGGGAACAGGTTTTTTCCTGTTCCAACCAAACTCGAGCGGTAATTAAAGACATAGAAAACTTGAGAAAACAAAAAACAATCATTCTTGCTCCTCCCACCAAGAATTTGGACTATCTTCCCTATTACTATCAATTTATGGGAACCCGAGCTTCACTTTCTTTTTTTACTCAACTGCTTGCTCAACTTTCTTTGACTGAGCCTTCTTCCTGTCATCGTCTACTTTGGCTTCATCTTAAGCCCTTTTACCCTAACCCCGTTCCCGAGTGGTTAGAAAAAAATAATTTGGGGGTGGCTTTTGAGGAATTCGCCTCTCTTTACCCGGGAGAGCTTTCATCTCGAGAACCTTTCTCTTCTCTTGCCAGAAAAATCCTCTATAGTTGGCAACTTACCGTAGGGAGAAAAAGAATCTCTCATGTTCTGCAATTGGTCCAGGAATTTGAAGTCCAGGGAGTGGTTCAATTTAATCAGTGGGGTTGTCGGCAGAGTCAGGGAATGAATTTTCCTCTCCGGCAGGCACTACGCAAGCAGGAAATTCCTTTTTTAGAGTTGGATGGAGACCAGATAGACCAAAACCATCGCTCAGACGAACAGTGGAAAACCAGAATTCAGGCTTTAGCTGAAATGTTGGAGGGAAATCGATGATTACGGCAGGAATAGATGTAGGTTCTCAGTCAACCGGTGTGGTTATTCAGAAAGACGGCCAGATTTTATCCTTTGCTCTCTGTCTCACCGGGATTGACCCCCGCAAGCGGGCAAAGGAAAGTTTAAAAGAAGCTCTGGAGAAAGCCAGTCTTTCTCCGGAGAAACTTGATTGTCGGATAGCTACTGGTTACAGTCGTCATCAGGTGGAAGCCGATCGGACAGTAAGCGAAATTAGTGCCCAGGCTAAAGGGGCGGCTTTTCTTTTTCCTAAAGCCCGCGGGCTTATCGATATCGGTGGGCAAGATACCAAGGTGGTGTTGCTTTCCTCCGGGGGGAAAGTGGTCGATTTTCTCATGAACGATAAATGTGCCGCTGGAACCGGCCGTTTTTTAGAACTCATGGCGCAGGTGCTGGAGATTAGCTTGACCGATTTTGGAAAATTGGTTGCTCAAGCCCAAAGAGAAGTGGAGCTTTCTTCTACCTGTGCAGTTTTTGCTCAATCGGAGTTGGTTGGCCTCATCGCTCAGGGAAAGAAGAAAGAAGATTTATCCCGAGCTGTTTGTCAGGCTGTGGTTGACCAGGTAGCAAACATGGTAGAGAGGATAGGCCTTGTCCCCCCGGTGGTTTTTACCGGGGGAGTGGCCAAAAATCAAGGGGTGGCAAGTCTGTTAGAAAAAAGATTGGGGTTTTCCCTGTTAATTCCACCTGAACCGCAAATCACTGCTGCTTTGGGAGCTAGCCTTGTGCTGTAGGTTGCCTGTTCTTTTTATTGCAAATTTAAAGATAAACTACTATACTGCACCGGAGTGGGGCAACGATTATTGATCGGTGAGGGAAAATGAGTCAAGTTATGAAAAGAAATTTGTTACTTACGGAAGAGGAAATAATAGACTTAGTAAAGCGCTACGATACTCCGCTTTTGGTAGTGGTTCGGGAAAAACTTTTGGACAACTTTAATGCTTTTAGCCGATTTCTACCGGGAGTGGGTATTTTTTACGCGGTGAAAGCTAACCCTCATCCCGAAATTATCAAAGTTCTTCATCAAGCCGGGGCTTCTTTCGACGTGGCTTCTCATTATGAAATCGAGTTAGCTTATCAGGAAGGGGTTCCTCCGAGAAAAATGGTTTTTGCCAATACTATAAAGCGAAAGCGGGGTCTGAGGCGAGCTAAAGAGTTAGGGGTAAAGCTTATGACTTACGATAACCGGGAAGAGCTAAAGAAAATAGCCCGAGTGTTTCCCGAAGCTGAGTTAGTTTTACGGTTGAAGACTGCTCCTACTGGAAGCCGAAGCAACTTGTCTTATAAGTTTGGAGCTTCTCCGGAAGAGGCGTTGGATTTACTGAAGGAAGCGCGGAGAGCAGGGCTCAGGCCAGTGGGTTTGAGCTTTCACGTTGGTTCTCCTTGCCACACAATTTCTAATTATTTATCCTCGCTGGAGATGGTAAGAGAGATACTGGAAAAAGCCCAAAAAGAGGGAATAAACCTTAATCTTATCGATATCGGGGGAGGTTTCCCTCTCCAGATTTATGCTTTTCCCGATGAACCTTTGAGTTTAGAAACAATAGGGAAAGAACTTTCTCCTCTTCTGCGGGAGTTTTCAGAGAGTGGATATCGTATTATAGCTGAGCCGGGCAGGTGCCTTGTGGGTTCGGCCTGCATTTTGCTTACCAAGGTAATTGGGAAAGCTCGTCGTTCGGATAGGGTATGGTATTATCTGGATGACGGGGTTTATGGTACCTTTTCGGCTATCCTGTTCGATAAATCTGATTTTGAATATTTTACCTTGAAAGATACCTCCTCTTATCGAGAACCGGCTGTTTTAGCTGGTCCCACCTGTGATTCGATAGACGTCATTACTCAAGATATACTTTTGCCCTCGCTGGAATTGGACGACTTGATAGTGGTACCGGACATCGGAGCTTATTCTTGGGCTTCTGCTACCAACTTCAATGGTTTTGAAAAGCCTAAAGTGGTGCTGGTGTAGTCCCGCTTTTCGCTTTGAAAGCAAGTTTTTGAGATAAAAGCAGAGATGGAATTTTCTTCTAAAAATTTGAAGTAATGTTATAATAAAAAAAGCTGATCGTTTATGAATAATTTTATGGTGGTGGGAGTTATGCTTTGTTTGGACAAGCTTAAGGTGGCGGTAGAGGACAAGGTGATATTGAAAGAAATAAATTTAACCATTGCCGAGGGGGAAATCCATGTTCTGTTAGGGCCGAATGGAGCAGGGAAAACTACTCTTTTAATGGCTATTATGGGAATGCCGGGTGTCCAGGTAATTGGAGGGGGTATTTATTTTCAGGGAAGAGATATAACCGGCCTGGAGCTGGAAGAGCGGGCCCAGCTGGGAATTGGGATGGCCTTTCAAAAGATGCCCCAGATTCCAGGAGTTACCTTGCGAACCTTAGGTGAGTTAATTATAGAAAAACATGGCCAAGATGGTTCTTTGGCGGAGACGGCGGAGAGGATAAACTGCACCTATCTTCTGGATCGTAATATTGGTTTTGGTTTCTCCGGAGGGGAAGCCAAAAGAGCCGAACTTTTCCAACTTTTACTCCAGCAACCTCTTTTTTCTATGGTAGATGAACCCGAGTCGGGAGTTGACCTGGATAATATAGCGCTGGTGGGGTCAGTCTTAAACGACCTTTTTGAGCGAAAACAGGTAAAAAGTAAAAAACGTGCTGGTCTCATTATTACCCATACCGGCCATATCCTTGATTATTTGAACGCGGATATGGGCCATGTATTGATGGGAGGAAAGATTGTTTGTCGAGGGAATCCTCGAGACCTTCTTTCTGACATTCAAAGGTCAGGATATGAACACTGTTTGAGGTGTGAGTCATGATCACTCAAGAGGACTATTTGCAAACATTGAAGGAAAAAGCGGAATCAGCAGCAGATAAACCGGCCGCTTTAGGGCCCGATGTAGACCTTTCTCAATTTTATCTCTGTTCTCCTCAGGAAAGAATAGAAAATCCGGAAGAGATTTCTCCCCAGCTGAGGGAGGTGGCTTTGTATGCCGGCGTAGATTTGAACAATGATAAAACCCCGGGTGTTTATCTCCAGGTAGATCGCTCAGCCGTTTACCAAAAAATGCAGGAAGCCTTTAAGGGTAAAATGGAGATAATGAGTGTGAGCGAGGCTCTAAAAAAATATCCAGAACTCTGGCAGTATTGGTGGCAGTTGGTGCCGGTAGATACTGATAAATACACGGCTTTTGCCGAGCTTTGCCCGGCTGAGGGATACTTTATTCGGGTATTTGCTAACCAGAAGATAGAATTTCCCCTCCAAACCTGTCTCCTGCTTTCGGAAGATTCGGGGATTCAAAATGTTCACAATTTAATTATTTTGGAAGAAGGGGCAGAGGCCAACCTTATAACCGGCTGCGCTTCCGCTCGGGAAGACCAAGCTGGAGTTCACATTGGGGTAAGTGAAATCTATCTGGCCGATCGAGCCCGGATGAACTTTACCATGATTCATAACTGGGGAGAACGCTTTCATGTTCGGCCGAGAACCGTAGTAAAGATGGGGGCCAATTCTTTTTTCAACAACACCTATGTTCTTCTAAAACCCCTCCTTTCCCTGCAAACTTTTCCTAAAGCTATTTTAGAAGGGGCAGGAGCTAACGCTACCTTTAGAAGTATTATTTTGGCCAACGAGGATTCTTATATCGATGTTGGTTCTTCGTTAGTTCTTCGTGGGGCCGGCTCTCGAGGGGATTCTATTTCCCGGGTATGTGCTTCGGACCGAGCTCAGGTGTTCGCTCGGGGAAAATTGGTTTCTTATCACGATCAGGCTCAGGCTCATCTTGAATGTAAAGGGATCCTTTTTTCTCGGGAAGCCAGCATAGTTTCGGTGCCCGAGTTGGAGGTATACGGAGCCCCTCAAAGCCGACTTTCTCATGAAGCAGCAGTAGGGCCGATTGAACAGGAAGCAATTAATTACCTTCGGTCGCGGGGTTTAAAAAAAGATGAGGCCTTGTCTTTGATTACCCGGGGCTTTCTCAATGTGGACCTTCCGGGTATTCCCCCGGCTTTAAAGAAGTATATTGACCAAATTATTCAAGTAACCTCCAAGGATTTGATGTAGGAGGAGGAGATGATTCAGGCTTATATTTTGATTCAGGCTCAGACCGGGAAGGCACAGGCTATAAAGAAAGAGCTGCTCACCCTTCCTGGTTGCTTGCGGGTAGATCGGGTTATGGGGCCTTTTGACCTGATCGTCTTGGTGGAAGCAGAGAGCAATCGGGAGGTGGGAGAGGTTATTTTGAAGGAAATTCAAGCCCTTCCCGGAGTCAAAAGGACTCTTACCTGTCCGATTATTTAGCGTTTTGGAAAAATGGAAATGAAAACAGAGAGCCTTTCCCCCCGGGAAAAAGAGATTTTTCTTTTCATTAAAGATTATTGCCGGAAAAATGGTTACCCTCCCACCGTGCGTGAGATTGGAGATGAAGTTGGTCTCAGTTCTTCTTGTACCGTTTATTACCATTTGAAAAAATTAGAAGAAAAGGGAGCCATTCATCGACATCGATTTAAACCTCGGGCGATCGAAGTCATAACTGACAAGGAAGAAACAGGGGTTACGGATAGCGATTTAATTCCGGTGCCGTTAATAAGCGAGGTTAGCTGGGAAAGCGGTCAGTTAAGATGGGGGGAGGTGAAAGCTTATTTTTCCTTACCTCGATTTGTCTTAAAGGACGGGGTTTATTTTTTGCTAAAAGCACCAAAGGGTGGGGGAGAAACCTGTCCTATTCAAGCAGGGGATTTATTGATGGTAAACCAAAACCAAACTTTATCCCAGGGGGACTTAGCCCTAATCTGGCTGGAAGCGGGAATTCATCTTTGGGAAGTTAACCCTGAGCAACTCCCGGCTAATGGCCTTTCTTCCCCTAAGGAGGGAGGACAATTGCCACAGGTTATAGGGAAAATAGTGGGGTTTTGGCGAACACTTGATAAGGGGTGAGACGGGTTTGGTAATTACTGAGGAAATAAAATTTTCTACCCAGGGTCATACTGATATTATTAATCTTTCTTCTCAGATAGAAGAGCTGGTTAGTCAAGCGGAGCTTACCTCGGGTATCGCCTGTTTGTTTGTGCCTGGTACTACTGGAGTGCTTACTACTTTAGAGTTCGAACCTGGTTTGGTCAACGATATTAAAAAATATTGGGAACAAATAGCCAACTCGCGTGCGGTATATGAGCATAACGCTCGTTGGGGAGATGGCAACGGCTACGCCCATGTTAGAGCTGCTGCGGTTGGTCCTTCTTTGGTAGTACCGATTGTAGATGGTAAGTTGGTTTTGGGAACTTGGCAAGATATCGTTTTTATCGATTTCGATAACCGTCCCCGTTCGCGGACGATTATTGTACAGATGGTGGGGGAATAAAAGTGGGCGAAAGTTTCCTTTTTTCTCTTCCTCCCGAAATTTTTTTTGGTATAGAAAGTGGTAAAAAAACGGGAGAGAAAGTTAGAAAATTGGGCAGTAAAGGATTGGTGGTTACCGGCAAAAAAGCGGTTAAAAATTATGGCATTTTGGACGAACTAACTTTGAGTTTGCGCCAGGCTGGCCTTTCCTGGAGCCTGTTTGATCAGGTAGAGGCTGAACCTTCTTTAGAAACGGTCAACCGGGGAGTGCAGGCAGCGAAAGACGCTGCGTGTGATTGGGTGCTTTCTTTGGGAGGGGGGAGTGTGCTCGACTGTGGTAAAGCTATCGCCGGATTGGTTGGTAACGATGAGCGAGTGGAACCCTATTTTCGAGGAGAAAAGACCCTCTCTCGAGCCGGGGTTCCCTGGATAGCTCTTCCGACAACTGCCGGTACCGGCTCGGAGATGACGAGAAATGCCGTTCTCACCGACTACAAAAATAACATCAAAAAAAGTTTTCGCAGCCCTTATTTAATCGCTCGATTAGTTGTCATCGACCCGACTTACACTCGTTTTTTGTCTCCTTACCTTACGGCTACCTCGGGAGTAGACTCCCTGGTTCAGGCTATTGAGGCCTATATTAGCCCTCGGACTAATCCCATAAGCCAGATTCTCTCTCTGGAAGCAATTCGTACCATCTGGCAGGAGTTACCACTGGTGGTAAAGAAGGGGGATGACTTATCCCGGCGGGAATCTATGGCTAAAGGCAGCATGCTGAGTGCGATGGCTTTCGCCAATGCCTCTTCCAGTCCGGCCCACGGGTTGGCCCATATTGTAGGGCCACTTTTTTCAGTGACCCATGGTGAAGCTTGTGGCATTTTTCTTCCCTGGATAATCCGCTGGAATAGCCCTTTACTTGCCGAAGAGTATGCTCAGATTGCTCGAGCTGTTGGAATAAAGGGGGAAGTGGGCTCAGAGCTTGCCGAAAAATTGGCGGCGGCATTTGAAGATTTGTTAGAGAAGGTAGGCCTGGCTACCCGGCTTCGCCAGTTGGGAATCAAGCAAGATCAACTTGCGGGGATTATTCAGCCAGAGAAAATTGGCCGAAGCATCAGGGAAAATCCTCGACCTCTGGAGGAAGAAGATTTATATTCGATTTTGAACCAGGCTTGGTAAGGAGGGTTAAAATGGAATATGTTCGAGCAGATGAGAAGGATTTCCGTCATGGAGACTGGGGAATAAAGTATCTTTTTCGCGGGCCACGGGTCGACTGGGGGATAGTATATCTCAAGCCGGGAACCAGCTTAGGAAAACACTTTCATCATCAAGTAGAAGAAACTTTTTATATTTTAGAAGGAAAAGGAATTTTGCAAGTAGACGAGCGGGAACTAACGGTAGAGGCGGGTACAGCTGTCCGGTTGGAACCGGGCGAAAAACATGACCTTTTAGCCTCATCAGAAGAAGCGGTGCGAGGGATTTTTATTAAAGTTCCCTATCTTCCTCAAGATAAGGTAAATTGCTGAGTGGAGACCAATTTTTTTCGGCCGAAGCAAGAGTTGCTCAGGTTGCTGAACGGCTTACAAATTGTGACCTTTGCCCCAGGAACTGTGGGGTTAACCGTTCCTCAGGTGAGAAGGGGATTTGTCAGGGAGGGGCTCTGCCTAAGATTTTTGCCTACCACCCTCATTGGGGAGAAGAGTTTCTTCTCAGTGGAAAGAGAGGATCGGGAACTATATTTTTTTCTGGTTGTAATATGAAGTGTGTATACTGTCAGAATTATGAAATTAGCCAAGAAGGGAAAGGTAGGGAAATTACAATCGAGCACTTGCGCAACATTATGCTTTTTCTGGAGCAAGCTGGTTGTCATAATGTTAATCTGGTGACCCCTACCCATTTTGCTCCGCAAATTTTTTCGGCAGTCTTATTGGCCCAAAAAAGGGGTTTGACTATTCCCATCGTTTATAATACTGTAGGATATGAAAGGGTAGAAATTTTGAGAGAATGGAGAGGATTGGTAGATATTTACCTTCCCGATATGCGCTATGCCAGTGGCGAGAGCTCTGAAAGATATTCGGGGGTAGCCGATTACCCAGAGGTTAATCAGCAGGCGGTTTTAGAAATGTATCGTCAGGTAGGGGAGGTAGATGTTGTAAATGGGGTGGCTGAAAAGGGGTTGATTATCCGGATTCTCCTTTTGCCCGGTTTAGAGGATGAAGCTCGAACAACCCTTACTTTTATTGCGAATGAGATATCTCGGAAAGTGTTTATTAGCTTGATGCGCCAATATCGACCGCTTTTCCGAGCGTTCGAGTTTCCAGAGTTAAGTCGTACCATTAGCGATGCGAAGTATCGAGAACTGGTCCAGTTTGCTCGCCGGCTGGGCTTAGAAAATTTAATCCTGCAATAGGGAGGTGAAAGGGTGAAAGAAGTAATTGAACAGATTGCTAACTTTATGGCCATTTCGGCCCGTACCGCTCCCAAGTCGGGGGGCAGAGACTTTGTCAATTTTAAACTGTTAAAAGGAGACGAAGTCGAAAAGTTAGGAGAGGCAATGATTGGTTATGGAGAAGAACAGGGTATTAAAGGCTTTGTGCGGGATGGGCAGAATGTGAAAAATTCGGAGGCAGTTTTATTAATCGGTATTAAAGATGCGCTTCCCATGAACCTTGATTGTGGAGCTTGTGGTTTTGATTCTTGCGATGAACTTCATCCTAAGGAAAAAAGGGAATTTAAAGGTCCTCAGTGTATGTTTCGGCTATTAGATTTAGGTATTGCCTTGGGATCGGCGGTTAAAACAGCTGCTCTTTTTAATTTGGACAATCGAATTATGTACCGGATTGGGGCAGTGGCTCGCCGGATTGGTCTTTCCCAAGATGATGTGCTAATGGGTATTCCCCTTTCGGCTACTGGTAAAAATATTTATTTTGATCGTAAAGGGTAGGGATAGCAGATGGAAGGAGCCTTGAGAGTTCAAGATATTATCGGTTTGGTGCTGGCTATTCTGATTGTAGCCATTTTGATTAGCATTATCCTTATTCTGAGAGAGAGTGCTCGAGAAAGAAAGATGTGGAAAGAAGAGCAAGAAGAATTTCCTGAAAAGCCTAAGTTAAGCCAGTATTTTACCTCTCGTGGAAGAACCAAGCCACGCCGGCAATCTGGTGTGGATCAGCAGACTTTGTTGGAAGATATTGAAAAGAGGAAAAAGTGGCAAACTCTCCCGCGGGAGGAAAAAAAAGAAGAGCCCCTTGCAAAAGACCTGACCCCTCCCGAAGAAGAAACCGTTCCCCCCTTGGAGGTTGGTCAGCAATTTTCTGAAAAAGAAAAAATTCCCATAGAAGAACCTATTAAAAAGAGAGAACCCAAAAGGGTGATTTTGGAGCAGGCTCTGGAAAAATTACGAAGTTTTAATTTAGACATAGCCAACATCCCCCTGGTTTTGGATGAAGAAAGCGTCCACTTTTCTCCCATGCTGTGGGAAGTAAAAGAGGAAGTGAGTCAGGGTAAGGAATTGGGCGATATAGTAATTCACACTGTATTTCAGAGTTTACCTGGTTATTCGGGAGAAGAAGTGATCGAACTTTTCCGCTCAGGAGATGTTTCGGTAGTAGACCGACTGGAAGCGCGGGTGAGGACGGCTGAGGGTAGAAGCTTTTTGGTGGCTTCTCTGGAGCTCGACCGTTTTCGCATCCCCCAGTTAGATCGCTTGCTGCAGCAAGGGTTTATTTCTGAAGATGAATACCAGTTGGTGCGAGCTTTCAAATTTGTAGATCGGAACACGAAAAAAGAGTTCGCCCGGACTGTTTATAGCCGAATTGTAGGTGAGGAAGGATAATTACTGGGAGGACGAGTTAGAGAGTTACATATATGAAAACAATTCCGGGTTGGATAACCCAAAAGGAGATTGTCAAAGATCGACCCACCGACCTATGGCTTAAAGTGGGGGTGGGGATAATGGTGTTGGTGTTTGTAATAGTAGGTCTTTTAGGTGTTTATTTTTATCCTTCCTGCCCCGAGCAAGACCTGCTTTTCTTTGAGCAGGCTCTCAATCCGACTTTTACTTCAGAATAAATAGCTACTAAAATTACAAACGGTGGAAGAGTAAACTTTTCTTAAACCGCCATATTGCCCTTGTTAATTGTTGCTATTCCGTTGATTGAGAAAACTAATACCATAAATTCCAGAAATCAGCCTATATCGGGCCTTTTCTTTTGGAGATTCTCATTTTGGGTTAACTATTGAGTAAAAAAACTGCTCTGTTTACCTCCTTTTTTAAGATATCCCGGGGCGGGGAAAGGGATTTGTGTTATAATTAAAAAGAAGATTTCTACTCTTCAGGGTTTTTGATGGTTGACCCTGGAAAATATTAAAGTAACTGAGGGGGTGAGAACTTGAGAAATTGGTTAACGATTTTGGTTGGAGTAATAGCTTTAATAATGGCTGTTGTAGCTTTAGTACAGTTTTCTTCCTTAGAATCGAGGATCACCGAAGTTGCCGATAATGTTAACTCCTTAGAGGAAGGGTTAGCTTCTCAGAAAGAGTTGTTTTCCCAGTTGGAGGTACAAACCCAGGATGTTTCTCCCCAATTGGAAGAGATTTCCTCTTTAGTAACGGAAATAGGTGAAAAAACAACTTTGCTGGAAAACCAGGTGGTCAACGTTGATGAAACCGTGAGCAAGCATGAGGAAAAGTTAGCTTTGTTTGAAAATAATTTAGCGGAGTTAAACCAGAGTTTTTCGCAGGTAGAAGAAAGCTTAACCACAGCTCTGGATTCAGTAAAAGCCGAGCAAAATAGAATAGGACAAAGATTAGGAGAGGTTGAAACTCAACTTTTTGGTCTGTTGCCACAGATGGCAACTTTAGAAGAGAATTTAGCCACTTTAAGTCAATCCTGGGAAGAAGGGAGAGTATCCTTCGAACAGGAATTGGGGAGCTTAAGTTCAAAGGTGGGACAGTTAGAAGAAAGATTAACCGAACTCAGGGAGACTCTCGATGATCTCAACCTGGATGCTCGGCTGGAGGCAACTTTGAGCTATGTCCAAACCGAAATTTCAAAGGTACAGACCCAGATAGAAGAGCAACAAAAAGAGACACAAACCCGCCTTGCCTCATTGGCAGGAGAACAAACAGCCCTTGCTAACCAGCTGAAACAATTCTCGAGCTTGCTGGAAGCCGAAAAAATAGCTTTAGAAGAAATTAAGGTAGAGGTGGATCAAAAACTGGCTTCTTTCCAGGAAGAGGTTAACGCTCGAATCGAAGCCATATGGGATTCTATCCATCCTCTGGAAAATAGTTTAGAGAATCTATCTCAGACTGTGCAAAACCTCAGCCAATCTTTGGAAGAATGGTCTTCAAAAGTGGTTCCCCAAGAAGAAATAGAACTTATGATTCAAGGTTTGGAGGGCGAGATCTCCGCCCTCCAGCTGGAGGTAGGGAAAGAGGTTGCTTTTCTGAAGAAAGACTTATCTCAGCTGGAAGTAGTTTTAGCCGAAGTTAGCTCTTCTTTGGAGGGAATAAGGAGTGCCAGTCAGCAATTTCAGGATGAACTTCTTTCCTTGAAACAAAGCGGAGAAGAGCTTGAGACAGTGGTACAGGATTTAAATTCCGGCCTGGAAAACCAAAAAACATCCTTAGAAAAGATGAGAATTGACCTGGAAACTTACGGGCAAGAATTGAACCAAATAGTAGGAAAGTTGGAAGGGGAGTTTTCTCTGCTTCAGGACCAGTTGGGAGAAGAAATAACCTCTATCCAGGGGAATGTTTCTCAGCTGGGGTCAGATTTAGCCAGTTTTAGTTCGTCTTTAGAAGAGACGGTGGTTGCCCTTACTCTCTTTCAAACCAATTTTGAAGAAAAGGTGGGGGAATTTGGGAGAGAACTGAAAGGGTTATCAACCTCTTTACAAAATTTGGAAGGGGAATTAAAAGATATTTCACTTTGGAGAGAAGAACAGACCGCATCCTTGATACAGCTTGAGGGTGAAGTCCAAAAACTAACGGAAAGTTTGCCGCTGGAAGAGAAAATTCAGGAGGTTGAAAGTCAGATAGCATCTATTCTTGAGCGGGAAGAGTCACTTAGGACCCAGCTGGAAAGTTTGAATCAGACCATAGAAAAGCTTCAGAGCTTAGAGGAATGGCCGTTGCTTCCTTTAAGTAGTAAATCGGAAGCGGAGGTTGTCGCAGAGGTTGCCCGAGAAATAGAAATTTTATCAGAGAAAAAAGAGGCAATAGCAGAAGAGCTGCTTGCACTGGAGGAAAAGCAGAATCAGCTTTCTGGCCTTTTGTCAGAAGACGATGAAGCTGTGGCCCAAGCTCGGAAGGAGCTGGAGACTGGTTTAGACCAGGCCCAGGCTTCGGTGGATGCCCTTATTCAAAGGTTAGCGCCGATAGAAAGCCAGCTTAAAAATGACCTACCAGAAACGATACAGCAGGAATTGACCCAACTGCGTTCGTCACTGGCAGATATGACCGGGAGAATACAATCGCTTCGGGTAGAAAGTGGGCAAACTTTAGCCGAACAACCGCCAACCTCAGCTCCTGAGAATGGTCTAAGGCCGGTGGTTGCTGGTGAGGAAAGCTCGGTTGGAATTAATGAAGACCAGGATTCTATCAATGAGGAGAAAGAAAAGGTTCGCCAGGAGATAGAACAACTGGGGGAAGAGCGGATGTTTTTAGAGGAGGAAATAAAAAGCCGGCAGGAGGAGCTAAGGCAAATTGAGGCTAACCTCGAAAGTTTGCGGGAAGAAGAGGGGGCATGGGAAAGTATCCAGCTTTTGGAACAAGAGAAAGAAAAAAAGGAACAGGAACTGGAAGATTTAAAGCAACTTTTAAGAGATAAAGAAGCTGAAATTGAAGCTCTGCAAGCAAAAATTGCCGAGCTTACTGCCAAATTGGAAGAGGTAGAGAAATATACCTCTTATGTGATTTTACCCTGGGATAACTTGTGGACCATTGCCCGTCGTTATTATCGAGACGGAACCAAATGGGAAGCGATTATGGAAGCTAACCGAGATGTGATTGACGATCCTTATACTCTTCAGCCTTACACCGAAATAAAAGTTCCCCGAGTGGTTGAGGATGAGGACCCCTGAAAAATTTGAATAAAAAATCGTTAGTTGCCTGAGAGGAGGAACTAAACTATGGAATTTATGGAAGTGGTTCGCAATCGGAGAAGTGTAAAAAAGTTTCGAGCGGAAGCAGTAGCAGAAGAAGATTTGAAAGATATTTTAGAAGCTGCTCGGTTAGCTCCTTCGGCTGCTAATATTCAACCTTGGAAATTTATAGTGGTAAAAAATGACAAAAAGAAGAGACTGATTGGCCAGGCCTGTTCATCTCAGGAGTTTGTGGGAGAAGCTCCGGTGGTAATTGTAGCCTGTGCTACTTCACGCGGGGTTATGATTGGTAAGTATATGGAAAGCTGGCCAATTGATGTGGCTATTGCTTTTACTCACCTTATCTTAGCTGCCTGGAATAAAGGCTTGGGAACTTGTTGGATTGGTGATTTCAATGAGGACCGGATAAAAGAGCTTTGTGAAATACCTCCTGAAGTGCGAGTGGTGGCTATTACCCCTTTGGGCTATCCGGTGAAAGTGCCGCAAGCCACTCCTCGCCGTCCCTTAGATAAAATTGTTTCAGAAGAGGTTTTTTCTTAGGATGTGGTATTCTTGCCAGTGGTACGAATTGAGGTAGATGATATTCTTTTCTTAAAGAAAAAGCATCCTTGTGGGGGAAATAGCTGGAAGGTAACCAGAGTAGGGGCCGATATTGGTATTCGCTGCCTTACCTGTCAGCGTTTTGTTATGGTTCCCCGGCGGAAGATTGAAGGAAAAATTTTAGAAATTGAGCGGCAAGGACGAAGATTGAAGCCGCACCAGAGTTTAGTGGAGGTTTGAATGGGGTTAAAAGCTGGCATTGTAGGTTTGCCCAATTCTGGTAAAACTACTTTGTTTAACTTGCTTACCCGGGGCAAGGCCCAGGTGGCTAATTATCCTTTCTGCACTATTTCCCCCAATGTGGGAGTGGTAGAGGTGCCTGACCCGCGATTGGAAGTTTTAGCCTCTCTTCTTCAACCTCCCCGGGTGGCAAAGGCTACAATTGAGTTTGTAGATGTGGCCGGGTTGGTAGAAGGAGCCAGCCGGGGAGAAGGTTTGGGAAATCAGTTTTTGAGTGCTATTCGGGGAGTAGACGCGGTAATCCATGTTCTTCGCTTTTTTGGAGAAACTCAAGTTCCCCATGTTTTGGGAAAAACTGATCCAATCCGAGATCGGGAGATAGTAGACCTTGAACTTTTGTTAGCCGACCTTGAGGTAATAGAGCGTCGATGGGAAAAAGTTGAGGATTTATCTCGCAAAGTTCGAGATCACAAGCTGGAAGTTGAAAGGGAAACCTTAAAACGATGTCGAGCGGCGTTGGAGAAGGGTATCCCTCTTCGCAACCTGACTTTTTCGGAAGAGGAAAAAGTTATTCTTAGACCGTTTCAGTTGATTACTCTCAAACCCATTCTTTATTTAGCCAATTTGGATGAAAGGGAAGAGTCTAAAACCAGCTGGGGAAAGGCCCGTCCTTATTTTGCTCAAAGAGGGGAGAAGTTGCTTGCTCTTTTCACCAAGCTGGAAGAAGAGTTAGAAGAAATTCCTCCGGCAGAACGAGGGCCTTTTCTGCAAGAGTTTGGTATTACCGAGGAAGGTTTGGATGTGGTAATAAGGGAAGTTTATGACCTTTTAGGGCTCATAACTTTTTTTACCTCTGGGGACAAAGAACTTCGGGCTTGGGAGCTTCCTCGGGGGAGCACCGCCCCCCAAGCAGCAGGAAAAGTTCATACCGATATGGAGCGGGGTTTTATCCGGGCAGAAGTAATTAATTATTTAGAGCTGGTAGAGCTGGGTTCCTTGGAAAAGGCCCGTCAAGAGGGCAAAATTCGCTTAGAAGGTAAAGATTACCGGGTTCAAGACGGAGACTTAGTCTACTTTAGGTTTGCCCCTACTGAACAATAAAGAGACAAAGAACTTTTTCCATAATTCCTCTTTCAGAAAAGGATAAAATGTTGATGCTGGGAAAAACACCCGGGGTGTCTGTTGTATTAACCCAAGTTGTGGATTTTTATCAGAAAACTCTCCCTGTTTATAGTACACCTACCCTGGAAATACACCAGGATAGCAGCCTACGGCGTAAGATAAAAAGATTAAAGAACAAAGATAAAAATACTAACCAAGGAAGGGAAAACGCCTTCGGCAATAAGGGGGTAAACCCCCTTATCAACCCCGACTATCAGGGGGGGGCGCTGCCCCCCTTATAACCCCCCGAAAGACAAAGACTAAAAATAAAAGGCAAAGGCTTAAAAAACGAAAAACTGAAAGGATAGACCACTATTGTTTCTCCAAGATTATGTTGAATTCTGTTTTCATTGTTATCTGGTGCTGCGAAGGGGTATGGCCGTCTATCCTTATCTATCAGTCTTTTATAATCTGGGTTACTCGAAAATGAGAATCCCCAAAAGAAAAGACCTGATATAGGCTGATTTTTGGAACTTATGGTACAACTTGGGTTAATACAGTAAATGGAAGACGAATGATATATGCTATAATGAGAAAACTTTGCTTTAAGGGTAAGGTTCTGCGGTAAAAACGATTCCAACGGATATATGTAAACTAAGGAGGTTAGACTTATGAATTATCGAGTTTTTGGCCGGTGTGGTTGGGCTATAAGTGAGATTGGTTTCGGGTCATGGGCTATTGGTGGAGGTTGGGGTAAGGTAGAAGAAAAAGATGCTCTTTTGGCTCTCCACGAAGCTATCGATCAAGGGGTTAATTTTATAGATACGGCCGACGTATACGGAGATGGCAGAAGCGAGCGCTTGATTGCTCAGATTAGAAAAGAGCGGAAAGAAGAAATTAAAGTAGCTACCAAAGCCGGCAGAAGGCTTTCCCCTCATGTAGCTGCGGGATACAATCGGGAAAACCTGCGGTCTTTTGTGGAGCGAAGCCGGCGTAATTTGGAAGTGGAAACAATTGACCTTTTACAGCTTCACTGTCCACCTACTGAAGTTTATTACCAGCCTCAGGTGTTTGAAGCTTTAGATGAAATGGTGGCAGAAGGTAAAATTCGCTACTATGGGGTTAGTGTTGAGAAAGTGGAAGAAGGCTTGAAGGCAATTGAGTATCCAGGGGTAAAAAGTGTGCAAATTATTTTTAATATGTTTCGTCAACGTCCTTGGGAGCTGTTTTTCCAGGAGTGCCGGAAAAAGAAAGTGGCAACTATTGTCCGGGTTCCCTTAGCCAGTGGTTTACTTACTGGTAAAATGAGCCGGGATACTACTTTCCCTCCCGATGACCATCGAAATTATAATCGCCAGGGGCAGGCTTTTGACCGGGGGGAAACTTTTGCTGGAGTGGACTTTGAAAAAGGTTTACAAGCGGTGGAAGAGCTAAAGGCCTTAAAGCCAGAAGGGTTTACCATGGCCCAGTTTGCCTTAAAGTGGATTTTGATGTTTTCTGAGGTAAGTACAGTTATCCCGGGAGCCAAAAATCCAGCTCAAGCACGTGATAATGCCCAAGCTTCAATTCTTCCCCCGCTTACAGAAGAGGTTATGGAAAAAGTAGAAGAAATCTACCGGAAATATATTAAATCCGATGTTCATCAAAGGTGGTAAGAAAAACAGAAAGCACTGTTTATTAGTAAGATAACCTGGGAAAGGAAGGCAATTGATGGGTAAGCTTATAATTTATGAGCGACCAGCTTTGGTCGAGCCAATTATGATTATGGGTTTTTCCGGTTGGATGGATGGGGGTAGCGTCTCCTCCGGAACGGTAGCTTATCTTCGGGAAAAATTTGACGCCCGCTTACTGGCAGAGATAGACCCGGAAGATTATTACATCTTTAACTTTCCGGGGACTATGGAAGAGGTGGCTCAGTTTCGCCCTTATACTAAGATGGAAGATGGTTTGGTAACTGAGTTTGTCTATCCGAAGAATGAATTCCATTATGCTCCAGAGAGTAATTTGGTTTTTTTCTTTGGTAAGGAGCCTAATTTGCGATGGGAAGATTTTTCTGAACAAATTATGACTTTGTGTAACCAGATCGGGATAAAAACAATATTTTTTGTGGGAAGCGTTAGTGGACTTACTCCCCATACTCGAGAACCCCGGATTCTCTGTTCTTTTTCGGATGCCGAGCTTAAATCCCGATTTGAAAAATTTGAGGTCGGATTTTCTGATTACCAGGGCCCAGCCAGTATAGTAACCCTTCTTCTCAATAAAGCTTGGGACCGAGAGTTAAAATTTATAAGCTTGGTGGTGGAAATTCCTATGTATGTTAAAACCACTAATCCAAAAGGCATTCGCTCCAGCTTACGGATTATGGCTCCTTTTTTGAAGGTTGACTTGGACTGGGTCGATGTCGATGATATGTGTGATGAGTTCGAGCGGAACATTGACCAATTAGTGAGCAAATACCCTGACTTGGCAGAGCAAATCAAAGTATTAGAAGAAAACTACGATAAAGAAATCGTGGGGGACGATCAAAGTTTCAAGGAATGGCTGAAACGTAGGGGAATTGACTTTTTGTAGTGACCTGATTGGCGAAAAAGAGATAGATATAATTGACAGGTGAGAGATAAAAAATTATAATGCCCATTGCACTATCTGGATTATTTTATCTAATTTTTCTGTTTTCCGGTAGGATTGGGCCTAAAGAAAAGACAGAGGATGGGTGAAGAGTAGTGATTAAGTGGTTCCGTTCTTTGAAAAATTATTTTAGCGATGCTTGGAATGAACTCAGGAAAGTAACCTGGCCAAGCAGAAAAGAGCTTATTAATAGCACTTTAACTGTTTTAGTGGTGATTATGGTTATGGGGGTTCTCCTGGGAGTAGTTGACCTGGTCCTTACTTCTTTGATTGGTTTATATTTAAGATAGAGTAGTTGAAGGACGGTAAGATATGGAGAAAAGTTGGTATGTGGTTCACACTTTAGCTGGAAGTGAACACAAAGTTAAAGCTAATTTGGAACGCAGAATTGCTTCCATGGGTATGCAGGATCAAATTTTCCGAGTAGTGGTTCCGATGGAAGAAACAATTGAGGTGAAGCGTGGAAGGAAGCGTTTTACCAAAAAGAAAGTATTTCCCGGTTACGTTATGGTAGAGATGGTTATGAACGATCGTTCCTGGTATGTGGTCAGAAATACCCCGGGGGTGACCGGTTTTGTGGGTTCAGGTATGAGACCTGAACCGTTGAGCGAAAGCGAAGTTAAGGTGATTCTCCGTCAGACAGGGGTAGAAAAAGGTAAACCCCGGCTGGACATTGAAAAGGGAGAGGCGGTTAAAGTTATTTCTGGCCCCTTTTTGAACTATAATGGCACGGTGGAAGCAGTCGATCACGAGAAAGGAAAAGTTACGGTCCTGCTTTCAGTTTTTGGACGAGAGACGCCGGTAGAGTTGGAATTTTCTGATATTGAGAAACTATAAAGAGGTGGGTTTTTATGGCTAAAAAAGTGATAGCCTTGATCAAACTGCAGATTCCTGGGGGAATGGCTACCCCCGCTCCTCCGGTTGGCCCAGCGCTGGGACAGCACGGAGTAAATATTATGGAATTTTGTAAAGCTTTTAATGCCCAAACGGAAAAAGACCGGGGGGTATTAACTCCGGTAGAGGTTACGGTTTACCAAGACCGATCCTTTACCTTCATTTGTAAGACCCCTCCGGCTTCATTTTTACTTAAGCAAGCTATTGGTCTGGAAAAGGGTTCAGGTGAGCCAAACCGGGTGAAAGTGGGTAAAATTACCCAGTCCAAGGTAAGAGAAATTGCGGAAAAGAAGATGGTTGATTTGAACGCCAATGATGTTGAAGCGGCTATGAAAATTATTGAAGGAACTGCCCGCAGTATGGGAATAGAAGTGGTTAAGGGATAAAATTGTAAGGAGGAGCAAGATGACAAAAGTAGGTAAACGATATTTAGAAAACAGCCAGAAGGTGGAGCCGGGAAAACTTTACGATTCAGCTACTGCTGTAGACCTGGTAAAAGCAATGGCCAACGCCCGATTTGATGAGACGATAGAATTAGCAGTCAATTTGGGGATCGATCCTAAACAATCCGACCAGCAAATACGAGGAGCAGTTTCTCTGCCCCACGGTAGTGGTAAAAGCGTGCGGGTGCTCGTGTTTGCTCAAGGAGAGAAAATTAAAGAAGCCGAACAAGCGGGAGCCGATTATGTAGGGGGAGAGGAGCTGGTAGATAAAATTCAAAATGGTTGGTTGGAATTCGATGCCGTTATTGCCACTCCTGACATGATGCGTATAGTAGGGCGTTTGGGGAAAGTGTTAGGCCCAAGAGGGCTTATGCCTAATGCCAAAGTGGGGACGGTCACTTTTGATGTAGCAGAGACGGTAAAAGAACTCAAAGCCGGCCGGGTAGAAATCCGCAACGATAGATATGGCAATGTTCATGTGGCTATTGGCAAGGCTTCTTTTTCTCGGGATGCTCTTTTAGAAAATTTTTGGGCAGTGTTAGATACCCTTTTGCGATTGAAACCAGCTTCTGCCCGAGGGCGTTATTTGAAGAAGATTGTCCTCTCTTCTACCATGAGTCCTGGAGTAAAAATCGATCCCAACCTGGCTTTGTCTGAGCTGGAAAAAAGGGTGGCCTGATAATAAACTTAAAAATTGGCTAAATTTGAATACGGTTTAGGCCCGAGAACCGGGGGCGTTAGCTCAAATATCCCGGGGAGGTTGAAAGTGAAAGCTCCTGCGGGGGCTTTTTTTATTTTTTAAGTATGGAAAAGAAGGGAGGTTGAGAGCTTGGAGCGGAGTGATAAACTGAAATTGGTTGAGGAAATAAAGGATAAACTGGGGAAAAGCCGGGCGGTGTTTTTGGTAAATTACCAAGGAATCAATGTGGCAAATATGAACCAGCTGAGAAAAGAAGTAAAAAAAGCAGAAGGAGAAGTAAAGGTAGTAAAAAATACTTTAGCCCGGATCGCCTTAGATGAAACTCAGATTCCTCGGGATGACCAGATACTTCGGGGTCAAAATGCTTTTGCTTTTTCCTATCTTGATCCAGTAGAGGTGGCCAAGGTTCTTGACCAGTTTAAAAAGAAGACTTCTCAATTGGAAATTAAAGGTGGTTGGTTAGGCGGAAGATTAGTTCCTGTCGGGGAACTTGAAAGACTGGCTACTCTTCCCTCACGAGAAGTCTTGTTAGGTCAAGTAGTAGGAGGAATCGCTGCCCCTATTTCTGGGTTGGTGGGAGTGTTACAGGGGCTGCTGCGTAATTTGGTGTGGACATTAAAAGCGATTGAAAAAGAAAAAAGAGAAAAGGGGGAACAATCATGACCAAAGAAGAAATTATGGAAGCTATTGAAAACATGACGGTTTTAGAGCTGGCCGATCTGGTGAAAGCTCTGGAAGAAAAATTCGGAGTTTCGGCGGCTATGCCGGTGGCAGCACAGGCAGCCGTGGCTCCGGGTGGAGCACCAGCGGCTGCGGCAGAAGAAGAAAAGACTGAGTTCGATGTGGTCTTAAAGAGTGCTGGCGGTCAAAAACTCCAGGTAATCAAGGAATTGAGAGCGATTACCGGATTAGGACTGAAAGAAGCCAAAGCCCTGGTGGATGGAGCTCCCAACACCATAAAGGAAGCAGCTACTAAAGAAGAAGCCGAAGAAATAAAGTCAAAACTGGAAGCGGTTGGAGCCGAAATTGAACTAAAGTAAGAACAAGCATCTTGTTAGGGCCCTCAAATGAGGGCCCTTATTTTTTGGAGTAATAAAGGCTCAAGAGGTAGACGGCTTGCGGGGTAATCTATTCTTCGGTAAAACCGCTTATAACCCTCCATCCCTTGCCCCTTTCGCCTCATTCGAGCTGAAGGCGTGGGGGTTATAAAGAGATTTAGGAATGACAAAAAAAGAAAGGGGTTTTCCTTTGATTAACCAGCCCTTAAAAGAAAACTCTGACCTTGGAGTAGTGAACCCCCATTTTCTGCTTTTTTTAGTTTCTTTAATCTGGGGGTTTAATTTCAGTGTTATAAAAGCAGGCATTATGGCCTTTGGGCCGCTTTCTTTTACTTTTATTCGATTTGTTCTAAGCAGTTTTTTTATGGGTTTTGTCCTTTGGAGAAGAGAGGATAATTTTTGGATAGAAAAAAAGGATCTTCCTTATTTTATTTGGTTGGCCCTCTTAGGGTTTGGCATTTACCAACCGCTTTGGAGTTGGGGGCTAAAGTTAACTTTAGCCTCACATTCAGCGGTTATCCTTTCTCTTTCCCCCTTGGTGGTGTATTTGGTCGTTTTTTTCTACCGAGAAGAGAAAGTAGGGGCTAAAAATTTATTAGGGGTGGTTCTTGGATTTTTAGGGGTGTTACTTTTAGCAAGGCCAGGGGATACTTCTCATGCCGGAGATATTTTTTGGGGAGACCTTCTCACCTTGGGAGCGGCTATTTGTTGGGGATTATACGGTTATTTTAGCAAAAAGATGCTCCAAAAATATTCTCCCCTGAAAACCAGTACCTGGTCAGTTTTTTTGGGAGTGTTTTTTCTGTTTCCGGTTTGTTATTTTGAATTGACTACCGTTCAATGGTCTCATTTTAACGGATTGGTGATTTTCTCTCTTCTTTATGGTTCGATTTTAGCTTCTTTGGTGGCTTATATTCTTTGGTTAAATGGGGTTCAAAAAATCGGCGCTTCCCGTACTTCGGCTTATCAGTACTTGATTCAAGTAATTGGAGTAGTGGCGGCTTGGATTATTTATCAAGATCCTGTAGGCTGGAATCTCCTATCAGGAATGGCCTTGATTAGTTTAGGCTTATGGTTAACTCAAGCCAAAGCTTGATTGACTGACTGGTAAAAAGGTAGACACCTATGCTGTCTGTAGCACCAGATAACAATGGAAATATAAGCTTTTGAGGTTCATTTTCACCCTCACCTTAATCCCTTTCCTCGGAGAGAGGAGATGGTAAAAATCCGCAACTTAGGTTGAATATTTGAGTTTTACAAACATTCAAGCGAGACCGAGGAAGTCTTTTCCTCTTTCCTTGGTGGTGTTTGTTCTTTGCTTTTTTTAGCTATAGGGGGTTTACTCTATTATTCGGCTACAAAAATAGGGAATTTTCTGGTAAAGATTTGCAACTTGGGTTAAAAGAGATATCAGCTGGAAACGGAGCAGGAGAAACTCTTCGGGCCCGGAGAGCATAAACCAGATATCCTATCCATTCATGGAAAATTTGTGCACAGTCTGATAAACCTTCTCGGGAAGGAAGAAAGTCTTCGCTGGTAAGAGAAGAAGAGTGGTAAGGAGGGTGGGCTTTTATCGGGGCAATCTCTCCCTGGGGGAAAAAGGTACGAAAAGATAAAATAGCTCGAGGGAGATGGGTTTGGGAACTTACTAAATAATAACTTGTCCAATTTTTCTCCCGGAGAATCCTGCCGGTAAAAGAAGCGTTATCCCAGGTAGTTTGGGACCGATTTTCTATTATTATATGGTTTTCCGGTATTCCGTATTCTTGTAAAACTTTGGCCATGGTTTCAGTTTCACTTTTTTCTCCGGTTACTATCACCGGCAGCGGTTCTTCTTTCCACACAGTATAGGCTTTTCGCAAACGCAGTAAGGTATACGGTCCGGGAATTGGTTGGCCATTTTCGTCTTCTCCCAGAGTTCCCCCTCCTAAAACCACTATGGCTTGGGGGTGAAGAGTGGGTGCTGGCTCTTCCACTTTGAAAAAAGAAGAATTACCTAAAAAATAGGCCCCGGCTTCGGTAGAGAGAAAATATCCCAAACAAATTAAAATCAGCAGAAACCACTCTCGCCTCCCGCGGATAGCTCTTTTTAGAAAGAGTAGAAAAGCGAGTAAGATAAAAATACCGGGCAACTCTATAAAAGCAGAAATGATTTTGTAAAAAGACAACCGTTTTCCCCCTCTTAGTCTTTTTTGTTATTTATTATACTCTTTGTAAGCAAGCTGCGCACTTTTTTCTGTGTGTTTTCTTTGATTTACGAAGAACAAAAATAGGGACAAGAAAGTGCTAAAAAGAAAGGTTTTCAATGTTTGCTTCGCTAAAAAAAGCGGGAATAAAAAATTGTCTATTTCGTTTCACCCTTGGGTAAGTAAGGTTTCATGAATAAATTTGTACTTTTTCTGCAGTTTTTTCTCCGCAAAGTTACTTTAGTAAGCTATCCAGCTGAGCCGAAACGAAGATAAAAAAGGAGGCTTAAGTGTGTGCGTTGGTTTCGGCAGTATGGAATTTTAAGTCTGGCGGTTATTTTTGCTTTTTTGCTGGGCTCTCTGGGAGGAGATATTCCTTTTTCCTATTCCAAAGAGGATATGGAGTCAGTGGCCAAGAAAGTAGGGACGACTACCGAAGCCTTTTATACTACCGGTAGTAATCAGGTTTATTATCAGATTGAACTCAACTTAAGAACTCTGGATGAAATAATAGAGATGGTGGAAGAAGCGGAAGACTTCAAGACGGTAATGGACCCGATGGTAGAGAAGTTGGAAAAGCTTACCATTTCTTATGAACGGATTGCTGCGTTCCAACCACAGATAGAGGAGGAGTTGCGAAGGAAGGTGAAAGAACTGCAAGACCTGCTTAGAATCTCTAAGGGTCAAATCCGAATCTTGGAAGACGAGAAGTTGAAGTTGGAGGAGGAATTGCAGGGGTTGTCTCTGGAGCAAGACGAAGAAGCCAGAAATATCAGAGAGAGAAGTCTGGAGATGCAAATAGAGTTTAAGACCAAGGAGATTCGAATCTGGGAAGAGTTTCTCTCTCTGGAAAATAAAATTTATGAAACGGTTAGGGATGCCGATCGGACTATTAGCAAGTTTCTACTGGTTCTTTCTGAGAATGCCAAGGTTTATCGAGGAGCTTTAGAGGTAGTGAAGCTACAGCGGGATATCAATAGCCTGGCTAATTTTATGAACCTGCAACACTTTTCTGATGAACTGATCTCTACCTGGCAGGACTTGCAATACCTGGTTGAGCTTCTAACCCAGGAAGTAAACAAACTTCCCGCCTTTTAGGAATAAACTTAGTTTGGTGTTAAACATGGAGGAAGAAAAAGAAAAACATAAACGAATAAAATGGTGGTGGTTAGTTCTCGTAGGTGGAATGATTTTTTTCTTCCTTTTTTGGGGTAGCAGGGGATGGGAGAGGTTTTCTCCACCCCGCACCTGGTCGGATGTAGCAATTCTTACCAAGGAAATTGAAGAAAAAGGTCGAGAACTTAATCAAATTTTACAGGAAAAATTGCAGTTGATACCAGAAGGAGAAAACTCTGAAGGACGATGATTCTGCCTTTTCAATAGCCTCCGGTATTTAGGGGTCCTGGTATGATTTTCTCTCCCTTGGGGAGAGAGCACCTTTTTATTTCCTGAATTGAATGTTTCTTTGGTTAAATTTTTGAAATCTTGTTTTCAGCCTTTCTTTTCTGCGGAATTTTTGATATTCTTTAGAAAGTTATGAAAAAGAATCAATTTCTTGCGAAGAACAGTTTATTTTTTTACCTATTAATTTTCTCTCTTCTCCTTTGTTTTTCGACCACTGTTTTTGCTGCGGTCAAAGGGGAACAGTTTGTTTCTTTCTTAGAAAACACCTTCGAACTATCAAGAAGAAGTCTATCCTACGATTTTTCTTTAGAGAACCCGATTACTCGCTATCAAGCCGCCTCTTTGGTCATACAGGCTTTGGGGTATGATGACCTTATTCCGTTTATCGATTTAGCGGGTTATTCTACTAATCATCCAGAGATTGTTTTGGCTTCTACCTTGAGACCTCCCCTTTTAGTAGGCGATGAAAGAGGCGATTTTCGGCCAAATGATTTACTTACCGAGCAGGAATTTTCCTTTCTCCAGCCCCGCATCAGAGAGTATGCTCAGGGCAGAATTTCCTGGAGCACTACGATTTCGGTTGAGCCGGGGATAGAATTGATGGTTAAAAAGAGAGGGGTAGCAGCGACCAAAGCTATTGATGGATTTTGGCTCCAGGTAGGAGCTTTTTCAGAAGAAGCTCGAGCGCAAAATCAAAGTCAATGGCTGAAAGAATTGGGTTACTCTACGTCGGTGGTGGTGGAGGATAACTTATTTAAAGTGCGAGTAGGTCCTCTTGCTCCAGAAGAAGTTTCTCTCACTCAATCTCGCCTCCAAAAACAGGGCTTTCCGGCTTTTCCTCTTTCTTCTTCTGTTTCTCTCTCGGAGGGACCGGTTTTTAGTTTGGCCCTGATATTTAACCCTGCAACATCCAGTCGGCAACTTGAAGTAGCGTTAGCAGGTGACACTATTCTTGAAAGGGAAACGGTCAGCCAGATAGCCAAAAGAAAAGGAGCGTTTTTCGCTACCAATGGTAGCTTTTTTGCTACAGACGGTACTCCTATAGGTTTTCTTATGATTGATGGCAAAATTCTGAGCGAGCCTCAAAACGGTTGGTATGTATGTGGAATTCAACCCGATGGTCATTTGCTCTTTGACCAACTCAAATGGCAGGGGGAGGTTATAGTTTCAGGGGAGGAAAGGGGCTTCCCTCTTTCTGGAATCAATCGGGCTAATCGGGGAGAAGAAATAGTTCTCTATACCCGAGATTATGGAGCTAAAACCCCGGTTCAAGAAGGGGTAGAGTGTGTTATTGCTCAAGGAGTAGTTCAGAAAGTAGGAAAAAGCCCCGGGGGCAGTCCTCTTCCACCGCAAGGGGTAATTATCCAGGGCAAAGGACGGGGAGAAAGCTGGATGATGAATTTTCTTCGGTCCGGATTACCGATAAGGGTTGTTTTCCGTATTTACCCCTTAAGGGGAGAAGTAGAAGACTGGGGGGGAGTCAGGTATGCGCTAAGCGGTGGCCCGCTGCTTTTTCAGGATGGCCAACCCGGACCCTGGGGAGAATTTAATGAGGACATAGTAAAAAAGAAACACCCCCGGACAGTTATCGGCCAAAGAGAAGATGGGGCGGTTGTTTTTTTAGTAGTAGATGGAAGAAACCAAAAACACAGCGCAGGGCTTACTATACCGGAATTGGTGGAGGAGCTGAAAGACTACCGACTGCTGAACGCCCTCAACCTGGATGGAGGAGGGTCTACTACTTTCTACCTTCAAGGAAAAATTTTAAATCAACCGACCGATTTGATCGGAGAGCGAAAAATATCAACGGCTCTAATCTTAAAGTGAAGAGGGGGTAAACCCCCCTCTTTTTATACCCACCAGGCGCCTTCGACTTTTTCTCTAATAACTATTTCTTTTAAAAGCGCTATTGCTTTTTCAAATCCTTCTTTTCCCGACATCAGAGAATCTTCGTGTTCAATGGACAGGGCTCCGTCGTAACCTGTCAGGCGAAGAGTACTCACAAAATCTTTCCAGAATCCGAGATCGTGTCCGTAACCAACTGTTCGGAAAATCCAGGATCGCTGAGCTTCTTCGGTGTAAGGTTTGGTATCCAGGTTGCCATTCACCGGACTGTTTTTGGGATCAATCTTGGTGTCCTTGGCATGAACATGGTAAATAGCGCCTTCTAAAGCTCGAATAGCTAAAATCGGATCTATTCCCTGCCAGAAAAGATGGCTGGGGTCAAAATTGGCACCAATAACTTCACCTACTGCTTTCCTGAGTTTTAAAAGGGTTTCTGGATTGTATACACAAAATCCGGGGTGCATTTCCAGGCATACCTTTACCCCATGGTTTTGAGCGAAGCGGCCGGCTTTTTCCCAGTAGGGAATTAACTTTTCTTCCCACTGCCATTTAATTATTTCCAGAAAATCAGGCGGCCAGGGACATACAACCCAATTGGGGTAGCTGGCATTGTCTGAATCACCTGGACAACCGGAGAAAGTGTTTACCTTTTCTACCCCCAGCTTTTCAGCCAAAAGCACCGTATTTTCGAAGTCTCGTTGATGTTTTTGGGCTATTTCTTGATTGGGATGGACCGGATTTCCATGACAACTTAGACCACTGATTTCCAAACCCCGAGATTGGATTGCTTCCTTTAATTTTTGAATTTCCTTTTCTTGAGAAAGAAGGTTTTCTGGGTCAAGATGGGCCTTACCCGGGTAACCCCCGGTGCCGATTTCTACCGTTTCTGCTCCTACCTGTTTGGCATAATCAAGAGCTTTTTCCAGTGGTTCGTCTTGGAAAAGTACCAAAAACACTCCTACTTTCATAATTTTGTCCTCCTCCTTTAAGTTAAAATTATGTTTAAACTGTTCATATATTATCATATAATCCCCTTTTTTTCTTTTGCTTTAACGTTTTTCAAATTGACCAATTATCGTTATAATTAACAAGGATTAATTGTTGATTTTGGAAACCCAGCTTAGGGGGTGAAAAATTAATGAAAGAGGTAGTGGTACTGGCTCGGTCTTTTTCTCGGTCGTCTCCAGAACCACTTGCAATTCTGGAAAAAGCCGGCTGTCAGGTGAATTTTAAAAGCAACCCTGAGCCGGATAACGAAGAGGTGGTGGCCAACCTAATCGGAGGTGCACCAGCAGTTATCGTGGGAGTGGATCGAATAGGAAAGGAAGTTTTTGACCGCTGTCCTCAGCTGAAAGTGATATCCAAACATGGAGTGGGAGTGGACAATATCGACCTTGATCAGGCCAAGGCTCGGGGAGTAGTGGTAGCCAATGCTCCTGGAACCAATTCTGACTCGGTGGCCGATATGGCCCTGACTCTAATTTTAGCTTTTGCCCGGCGCTTACCCTATCTTTTTGAACGGATAAAAGAAAAGCAGTGGTCCTCACCCGAGATGGGACTTGAGCTGCGGGATAAAACCTTAGGGGTAGTGGGATTAGGACGAATCGGTCGAGGAGTAGCTGAGCGAGCTTTGGGTTTTGGGATGAAAATCCTATTTTATGATCCAATAGTAACCGCAGAGCAAGCGACATCCTTTCAAAAAGTTTCTTTACCTTATCTTTTTGAACATTCAGATATCATTTCCCTCCATGCTCCGCTCACTCCAGAAACTCAGGGTATGGTAGATGAACCGCTTTTGTCTCGAATGAAAAAAGAAGCATATTTAGTAAACACCGCTCGGGGAGAGCTGATAAACGAGGAGGCCTTGTTCCGCTTTTTGAAAGAAGAAAAAATTGCTGGAGCGGCTTTAGATGTCTTGTCGGCGGAGCCCCCTTTTCTAAGCCCTCTCCTTACTTTACCTAACGTAATTGTTACTCCCCACAAAGCGGCTCACACGCGGGAGGCCAACATAAAAATGGGGAAGGTGGCAGCTACCAACGTGGTTCGGGTGTTAGCCGGGGAAGAACCTCTTTTCCGGGTGGTTTGATTGCGTATCGAAAAGCCTGGTCGTTTCGGATACCTGGTGCTGGCTTTTTTGATTGCTCTTGGCTTTTCCTTGGTGCAAAATGGGCAAAATCAGCATATAGTAAAAAAAGTGATTGATGGGGTTACCATTGAGCTCTTGAACGGAGAGCGAGTCCGCTATATCGGAGTTCGTCTGCCTCGGTTTGTTTCTCCGTTGGGGGATTATGCTCGAGAGGCAGAAGAAGCCCAGCGCCGGTTGGTAGAAGGTAAAAAAGTACGGCTCGAGTTTGACCGCGAGCGAAAAGATGAAGAAGGCCGTTTTTTGGCTTATGTATATCAAGATGGGCTTATGATCAATGAGTGGTTGGTGGCTAATGGTTATCTACAAGCCGTGGTTTCCCCACCCAACACTAAATACGCTGATAACTTTCAAAAACTGGAAAAAGAGGCCCGGGAAGCTGGCCTGGGTATTTGGAGTGATAAGCGATAAGTCCTGATCAGGAAAGAGTGGGGGGTGCCCACTCTTTCCTGATAAATTAAGGAATTAAAGTGAGGATTTTTTTAGCCTGTTTGGGGTAGCGAGCAATAAAAAGGAGCTCGTCTTCGGTTATGGGTTTTTGTTTTTCTACATTAGCAAACCGGGCCAATTCCAGAATTTCTCGAGCCTCTTCCTCGTTTTTAAACTCCACCTCTAAGTTTTCATAAACGTTGCGGAATCCTTTGATCCCACTGTATTCTCCTACAACGATTTGTCGTCCAGTTTCAACCAGCTCTGGCTCTCCTCGCCCTAATTCTTCAAAATCGTAAAGCTCGTAATTTTTGCGATCTTTGAGTACGCCGTCGGCATGGATACCTGAAGCATGAGCAAAAGCGTTGGCTCCTACCCCTGGCTGGGTGATAGGGATAGGCACTTTAAAGGCATAAGAGGTGTATTTGCAAGTTTTCCAGGCGGCCTTTAAATTAATTCGCTCGTCTAACTGGTACTTTTTCCCGTCCATGCCGCTTGCGTATTTCATCCCTAAAATTACCGAAACCAAATCGGCGTTGCCGGCTCGTTCTCCCACTCCGTTGATGGTGGTGTTAATATACACATCACAGCCTACATCCACCGCTGCTTTGGCGCCGCTTATAGAATTGGCCACTGCCATTCCCAAATCATTGTGGCAGTGGAGCTCGAGCGGCATCTTAACTTTTTCTCCAATCCGGGCTATTCGCTCGTAAGTGGTAAAAGGACTATCGTAACCTAAGGTATCACAATAGCGGAATCGTTCTGCCCCAGCCTCTTTAGCTGCCAGAGCAAACTCGATTAAATATTCAATTTCGGTTCGAGAGGCATCTTCGGCGTTTACTCCAATTTCCTGGGCACCCAGTTCTTTGGCAGTTTTGGTAGCTTCTACCATGGCTTTGGTTATGTCGTCTTTGGACATTTTCCCCTGGAATTTGCCTTGAATCATTTGCCGCGAGGTGGAGATAGAGAGGTTTAAGTATTGTAGTTTGGGAACCAACTGGTAAGCTAATTCCACGTCCTGTTTGACCGCTCGCATCCAGCCACTTAGCCGAATAGGGGAGAGAGCACCTATTTCAGCTAATTCTAAATTGGCATTTAAGTAGTTGGTTTCATGGTGGGTGGTGGGGAAACCAAACTCACTTTGTCGGACTCCCATTTCATTTAGATAAAAATTGACCATGGTTTTTTCAATTTTGGCCAGCCCTAAATGGGCGGTTTGTACTCCATCTCGGTTGGTTACGTCTAACAGATAAACTTTGGCCATATTACACCTCCTAAAAATTAATAATTTGCTTGCTTAAAGAGAAATTAAAAATTCAACCAGGCGATTCATTCCCTCTTCGATTAGCTCTTCGGAAGTGGCGTAAGAAAGGCGTAAAAACCCCTCCATTCCGAAAGCGATTCCAGGCACAGTAGCTACCCGGGCTTCCTGTAAAAGGAGCTCAGATAGGGTAAGAGAAGAGGAAATTATTTTTCCCTGAAAACTCTTTTCCAGATAAGGCGAGAAATCGGCGAAAAGGTAAAAAGCACCTTTAGGAACAGGAAACCGAACTTCGGGTACTGAGGAAATCTTGTCCATCATCAATTTTCTCCTGGCCCCAAAGCGGCTTACCATGTTCTGGATTATTGCTGGGTCGCACTCAAGAGCGGCCAAGGATGCTTTTTGACTGATGGAAGTAGGGTTTGAGGTAGAGTGACTCTGCAGAGCAGCCATGGCGTCAACAACCGGTTTTGGCCCGGCTGCATAACCTATTCTCCAGCCGGTCATAGAAAAAGTTTTAGATACACCGTTGATTATCACAGTTCTTTCTTTCATGCCGGGGAAGGTAGCGATGCTTTTAGGACGGGCATTATCATAAACTAAATGTTCGTAAATTTCATCGGAAACTAAGTAAAAATCGTGTTTTTGGGCGAGCAGGGCAATTTTTTCGAGTGTTTCCTCTTCCCAGATTACCCCGCTTGGGTTTGAAGGGTTGTTAAGAATAAAAAGCCGGGTGCGAGGAGAAATGGCTTCTTCAATTTTCTCAATTTCTACTTGCAGGGTAGCTGGGTTACAATCTAAAAGAATCGGTTTTGCTTCGGCTAACTTGATTTGTTCTAAGTAGGTTACCCAGTAAGGTTTGGGGAGAAGCACTTCGTCGCCCGGATTACAGAGGGAGAGAATGGCATTATACAAGGAATGTTTGGCTCCACAGGAAACTATGATTTCTGATTCTCCATAATGGAGGTTATTTTCCCTCAACAATTTCTGGCTGATAGCCTGCTTGAGCTCAAGCGTTCCACCTACCGGGGTGTATTTAGTAAACCCTTGATCTATTGCTTGTTTAGCTGCTTCTTTGATGGGGGAGGGGGTATCAAAATCGGGCTCTCCGGCACTGAAAGATATTACGTCTATCCCATCCTTTTTCATGGCTTTGGCCCGGGAAGAAATGGCTAAGGTGGCTGATGGAGCAATGTTTTTTACTCTGTCAGACAGGTACAATATATTACACCTCCTTTTTTGGTCTTGTCTTCCATTTTTGTAGGGAAAGATGGATTGAACTTAGCTTGATAGATGAGGGTGGAATTTTTCTGCGAAATTTTTATTTTCTCTTATATATGAGAATGACTGAAAAGTCAAGCATATATTTTAGAGCAATAGAGAGATACTCCCTGTTGCTCTGGTTGTAAGGGGAGCGCGAGATAAAAAACAAAGAAAGAGCTATAAAATAAAGCTGGGGTGTGTTTCCCCAGCGTGCGTGGCGATTTTGCCCTTGTCCTTTTACTCATACTTATAAAGTAATTTCTATTGGTAGTTCTGCCGGTGCAGATTTACCAACATTTTAGAGCTTCAATATAGCCTGTTATGGCCTTTTGGGCATTAGCTATTGCCTTCTGCCAGATATCTCCCTGGGCCATACAACCGGGAGGAAGACACGGTTACAGAATAATCGTTTTTCTCAATCAGAATGGTTAAAGCCCTTCCAAGCCATGACCGCTCACTTTGCAAGTTACCACTGGTGGTAGAGGGCAATGGAGATATTATAGATGGTATAATACTTGGCAGTTTTAGAAAAGGAGCAAAAAAGATGATTCAAGTAGGAGATCGAATATATCTGGTTTTGGAAGATGGGAAAAAATATCGGTTACAGGTAAAAAAAGACGGCTCTTTTGGCACTCACTTAGGACAAGTAGATTTTAACCAATGTATAGGCCGAGAATTTGGTGAGTGGATTTTAACCTCTCAGGGTAGAAAAGGCTACCTGCTCCAGCCGGGAGTGGTAGAAAATATTTTCCACATGAGGCGGAGGACACAAATTGTTTATCCTAAGGATTTGGGTTTTATTCTTCTCATGTTGGACGTTAAAGAAGGGGATCGGGTAATTGATGTGGGAGTGGGAAGTGGGGCAATGCTTGGTGCTCTGGCCCGCTTGGTAGGGGACAAGGGCCGAGTTTATGGCTATGATAGACGGGAAGAGTTTATCTCTCTGGCTACCCAAAACTTGATTGAATGGGGGATTCAAGATCGGGTAGAGTTGAAGTGTCGCGATGCACAAGCCGGTTTTTTAGAAACCGAGATTGACGCTCTTTTCTTAGATGTGCCCCAACCCTGGGATTGCCTTTTAGCAGTTTGGAACGCCCTTCGAGGAGGGGGAAGGTTGGCGATTGTTTCTCCCACTACTGGCCAGGTTACCCAGGTATTGGAGGGCCTCGCTCGACTTCCTTTTATAGAAATAGAAGTATGGGAGAGCCTTTTTCGAAAGTATAAAACTAACCCTCGGGCTTTTCGCCCAGAAGATCGGATGGTGGCTCATACCACTTTTATGATTTTTGCTCGAAAAGTTCTATCTTAGGCGGGTGTGTTTTTACCAACAGGATAACGTTATTTTTCAGAGAAAGATTTGGGGCCTGGCCTTGACGAAGCTGAAGCGGGGGAAGTAGAATAATGAAGGTTGATAGAAAGCCGAGCAGGTGAGCTGCTTGGGGGAGAATTTATAGATAATTTTGTGTGCGCCCGTGGCTCAAGCGGATAGAGCGACGGCCTCCGGAGCCGTAGGTTGGAGGTTCGAATCCTCTCGGGCGCACCAGGAGCACATTTCTCCCGTTTCTCTCTCTAAAAAACTCTTTTATAGTCACCGGACTCGTTTATTTCTCCCAGTTAAACTTTGTATGACCGTCTTTTTTAGTACCACCAGCCGGAGCCTACAAAAATCTGCTTATAGGAAGCGAGCCTATTCCCTTGGAGAGTGAATGTAATATTTTGAATATTTTTCTCTTCAAATTGCACATTCTTTTTGAGAAACATCTGTTTTCCTTAGTCAATTTTATTTATACTAAAGTTGACTGAACCCTGCTTTGGTAGCTTTGAATTTTAGAGGGTTTGTAATCAAGTGAGCAATATTGTTAATTTTACTCCAGGAGGTGAAAAATGGACCTTTCGCCAACATTGCAAAAACAGTTGTTGGAATACCAGAGGAACGAAATTACCGAGCACTATGTTTATCTGAATTTGGCCAAAAAAGCAAAATCTCTGGAAAATCGGCAGGTTTTAGAACAAATCGCCCAGGAGGAACTTCACCATTATCATACCTTTAAAAAATATACCCAAAAAGAAGTAGCACCAGATCGATTTAAGATTCAAAAGTATTACTGGATAAGCCGTATTTTTGGTCTTACTTTTGGAGTTAAGCTGATGGAAAATGGGGAAGAGAAAGCTCAGGAAAACTACGAACAGCTTTCAGAGGCGATTCCCCAAATTAATACTATTATGCAAGAGGAAAATGAGCACGAACATGTCCTGCTCGAGCTTATAGACGAAGAACGGCTTAACTACATCGGGTCGGTGGTGTTGGGGTTAAACGACGCTCTGGTAGAATTAACCGGTGCCCTGGCCGGTTTTACTTTAGCCCTGCAAAATACCCAGCTAATTGCCTTAACCGGTTTGGTTACAGGGATTGCGGCTGCCCTATCTATGGCGGCTTCGGAGTATTTATCTACCAAGTCGGAAGGACAAGGGAAAGACCCTGTTCGAGCCTCTTTTTATACCGGGGTTGCTTACATACTGACTGTAATCTTGTTAATCCTTCCTTACCTGTTGTTTACTAACTATTACTTTTGTCTGGGGTGTACCTTGGCTATATCAGTAGTTATTATTGCCTTTTTTAACTATTATCTTTCAGTAGCTCAGGGGACACCTTTCACCAGTCGCTTCTTGGAGATGGTAGGATTGAGTTTTGGGATAGCTGGTTTTAGCTTTTTCATTGGCTTTTTAATGCGCCTTCTCTTTGGGATAGAGGTTTAGCAGGACAAAAAATCGCCGGAGTTTGTTTTTCTGTCTGTCCAGCGGCAACGAGATAATTGTTGTCATTTGCTGCTGCTTGTTCTGGTTCAGGTGCAGCCTTTTATCTTAACCCAAGTTACACCATAAGTTCCAAAAATTAGCCTATATCAGGCTTTTTCTTTTTTTGATAACCCAGATTAAAAGACTGATAAATCAGGAGATTATACGAGTATTTGTTCTTTTAGGGGGTTATAGGGGGTTTACCCCCTATTGTTCTGCGCCGCAGGCACTGGGGATGTTCTTTATCCTCAGTAGTCTTTTTATTTTTCGTTTTTAGTTTCTTTTTGTTTGCGCCGCAGGCAGTCTGCAATAAAATGGTTACTAAGTGGTTTTATTAAAAATAGATAAAAAGTCCAAAGCCAGACGGAAGAAAGGAGAGATGAAAATGAAATTAAAATGGTTTGGACATTCTTGTTTTTGGGTACAATCTGTGAGCGGGAAATCTTTGGTGTTTGACCCTTTCGACCAATCGGTAGGTTATCCTCTCCCCCAGGTTAGCGCAGAAGCGGTGGTGGTGAGCCATGACCATTATGATCACAATAATGCTAAATTGGTTCAGGGCCAGCCTCGGATAATTAAAGAGGTGGGGGAGTTCGAGCTGGATGGCATAAAAATTAAAACCTTTCCTACTTTTCACGACGAAGAACAAGGGAAGAAACGGGGCAGCAATTTGGTTTCTCGCGTAGAGATCGACTCTCTTTCTTTAATCCATAGTGGTGATTTGGGCATGATCCCTCCAAGAGAAGTTGTTTCTTCCTGGCAGCCAGTGGATGTTCTTTTGGTGCCGGTAGGGGGTGTTTTTACCATAGATGCCGATGGCGCTTTCAATCTGGTAAATCAGCTGCAACCACGGTTGGTCATCCCCATGCACTATCAAACTCACTACCTTCAGTTTGAGCTGCATCCAGTAGAGCCATTTTTGGAAAAATTTGAACGGGTAAAAACGCTCTCTACTTCTCAGGTGGAAATTGACCGGTCTCAGTTGCCCGATAAAACGGAGGTTTGGGTTTTAAGTTTGGATTAAAATTAGTTAATAGGTTATGGTTCACATAACTGATTTTGTGTTATAATACTCTGATTTTTGGGAGGTTTGTCCTCCCATTTCCAATAGTGGGACTTTGGCTTTTTTTTTGATTGGGAGCGTGAAAATGGTCACGATATCTGTTTGTGTTGGCAGCTCTTGTCATCTTAAGGGTGCCTATCAAATCATAGAAATCTGCGAGAAATTTTTAGAAGAGAAGGGACTGCGAGAGCGGATAGAGCTCAAGGGAAATTTTTGTTTGGGCAGATGCACTGAGGAAGGGGTAACGGTCGCCATCGACGGGGAAATTTTAAGTGGTATCACCCCTGAAAACTGGCAGCAGATTTTGCGGGAGCAGATCAAGGAAAAATTAGGGGAGGGAAAGAAAGATTGAGCATTGTTAGCACCATTCAAACCAGTTGTCGAGATTGTTATAAGTGTGTCCGTTATTGTCCGGTGAAAGCGATCCGGGTTAGCATGGAACACGCAGAAGTAATTGATGAGCGATGCATAAAAGACGGGAAATGTGTGGAAATATGTCCGCAAAAAGCTAAAAAAGTGCGGACTGATCGCCAAAAAGTGCAAGAGTTTCTGGCAGAAGAATCGCCAGTGGTGGTTAGTTTAGCCCCTTCTTTTGTAGCTGCTTTCCCGGAAGTAAAAGTTGGTCAATTAATCGCTGGTTTGAAAAGGCTGGGTTTTTCCGAAGTGAGAGAGACGGCAGAAGGAGCTGAGTGGGTGGCGTATGAACATGCCTTGTTGCTTCAAGAGGGGCGAGAAGGAATTATTACCAGCTCCTGTCCGGCGATTAATGCTTTGCTTTATCGCTACTATCCGCAACACCTTTCTTACCTTTCTCCAGTAGTCTCTCCTATGGTGGCCCATGCGCGAATGATTAAATTGGAAAAAGGTAAAACAACGCGGGTGGTTTTTATTGGGCCCTGTATTGCCAAGAAGGCTGAAGCGGAAGAAGAAGAGGTAACAGGGGAAGTAGATGCAGTGTTGACTTTTCAAGAGCTACGGGAATGGTTCGAAGCCGAGGGGATAGACCCCTCTTCTTTGCCGGAGGAGGAACTCAGTGTTTCCTCGGTTGAGTGGGCGCGAGCATTTCCGGTCGAAGGAGGTTTATTAAAAACCGCCTCTTTGGATACCGAAATCCTTTCCCAGGAAATGGTGGTAATAACCGGAGTGGAGAGGTGCCAAAATTTTCTGGAAAACTTTGAAAAAGAAAAAACCGGTTTTAAGGTGATAGAAATGATGGCCTGCGAGGGAGGATGTATTGACGGGCCGATGCTAAAAGGTGAACTTTCCTTGTACCAGAGAAGACAGAAGGTTATCGAATTTACCCGGGAAAAACTTGCTCTGGTCGAGACAAAAAGGAAAGAAATAGCTCTCCCCAGTTTGCGGCGGGATTTTTTACCTCGGCCGATTCTTCAGCCGGAACCGAGTGAAGAAGAAATTCGGCGGATTTTAGCCCTTACCGGAAAATTTTCTCCTCAGGATGAGCTCAATTGTGGAGCTTGTGGATATAACAGTTGTCGGGAAAAAGCAGTAGCGGTTTATCAGGGCATGGCTGAGGCGGAGATGTGTATGCCTTTTATGCGTTCTCGAGCCGAATCTTTTTCCAGCTTTTTGATTACGGTAATTCCAAACGGAGTGGTGCTGGTAGATGAAAACTTAAGAATTAGTGATGTAAACCCCGCTTTTCGACGAATGTTGGGTCTCCAGGGGAAACTGGTTGTTGGTAAAAAATTAGGCGATTTTGTTGATCCTTCCCCCTTTGTGGAAGTTTTACGAACCAAAAAAGCGTTGGTAAAGGAAGTTCGTTACCCGGAATACAATGACCTTTTTGCCCGGCTTTCGATATTTTATCTGGAAAAATCTCAGCTTTTAATGGGTATCTTAGTCGACCTTACCCGAGAACGAGAACAGCAGAAAATAATGGAAGATATCAGGGAGGAGACCCTGGAAAAAACTCAACAGGTGATTACCAACCAAATGAAGGTTGCTCAGGAAATCGCCAGTTTGTTGGGAGAAACTACGGCTGAAACTAAAGTTCTTTTGGCTAAATTATCCCGTATTCTCCGGGGAGAACCAGTTAAGGAATGAACGACCTTTTTGTAGAAGTAGCTCAGGCTCAAATTCAAAAGCAAGGAGAAGAGCTTTGTGGAGATAGAGTGGATTGGGTGAAAGGAGGTAACTCCACCATAATTGCCTGGTCTGATGGTCTGGGAAGTGGGGTGAAAGCCAGTATCCTTTCTACTCTTACTTCTAAAATTATTGTTTCGATGTTGGAAAGAGAAGCCTCTTTAGATGAGGTGGTGGAAACTTTAGCTCAAACTTTGCCGATATGCCGGATTAGAAAAATTGCCTATAGTACTTTTTCGGTAATTCAGGTTTTGCCAGGCGGCGATACCTATCTGGCTGAGTTTGATAACCCGCCAATCTTCTGGATCAGGAAGGGGAGGCTTATGCAACCCGAGCGGCGGGAGAGGCAAATTGGGAAAAGAAAAATCTTAGAATCTAACTTTAGGATTCAAAAAGATGATTGGTTGATTGGGGTAACCGATGGCGTGGTCCATGCCGGTATAGGTGGAGTCTGGAATTTAGGTTGGAGGTGGGAAAAAATCGCATCTTTTTTAGAAACTACTGTTAATAGCCATCTCGATGCTGCAACCTTGGCTAAGAAAGTAATTGAAACAACGGATAAATTGTATCGGGGGGCACCGGGAGACGATGCCACCTGTGTGGTAGCTAAAGTCAGATTAGTTGAGAGATTAATCCTTTGGGCTGGTCCTCCAGAAGACAATCGTCTTGACCCGGAGATTGTTCAACGGATAAGGCAATTCCCGGGCAAGAAAGTTATTTGTGGAGGCACTACTGCCAACATTGCCGCCCGGCTCATGGGCAAAAAGGTTGAGGTAGACCTTAGTTCCTTTGAACGGGATATTCCACCGGTTGGTCGGCTTGAAGGGGTGGACCTGGTGACTGAGGGCATTTTAACCCTTTCCAGTGCTCTCCGACGTTTGCGAACGGGGGTGAAGTTGGAGGACGTTTTTTACCAGAAAGATGGAGTCAGTCAGCTGTTAAAGTGTTTACTTGAGGCTGATGAAATCAATATTGTTGGTGGACGGGCTATTAACCCGGCTCATCAAAATCCTAAGCTTTCGGGTGAGCTTTCTTTGAAGGCCCGGGTTTTGGAGGAAATCGTGGTTGAATTGAGTAACCGGGGCAAGATAGTAAGCTTGGAATTTTTTTAGTTTTATCGGAGGTGAACAAATTGGAAAATTCGAAGCAAGAGCAGACTTTAGTTCGCAAGTTTGAAAAAGTAAACCGGATTTTGGAAAAACACAGTTATAACCAGTCTGATTTGATTGGCATACTGCAGGAAATTCAGGAAGAATATCGCTACTTGCCCGAAGAGATTCTAACCTATGTGGCTACGGCGCTTGGAGTGTCTCCTGCCTATGTTTATGGAGTAGCTACTTTTTATGCTCAGTTTTCTCTCAAACCTAAGGGTAAACGTATTATCCGAGTTTGTGATGGAACTGCTTGCCATGTAAGAGGTTCGCAGACGGTGTTAAAAGCAGTTCGGGAATATTTAGGGCTCAAACCTGACGAAGATACTACCCCTGATTTACTTTTTACGGTGGAAACGGTAGCCTGTATCGGAGCTTGTGCTTTGGCTCCTGCCATGATGATAGATGACCAGGTGTTTGGCCAAATGGATCAGGAAAAGGTGGAGCAAACCTTGGAGAGCATTATACAAGAAGAAAAAGGAGAAGAGGCCAATGTTTTTTCCCAGTAAAGAAGAATTAGAAAAATACATTGCCAATTTGAAACAGACGGTTAACTCGAGGAAAGTTCTGGTCTGTACTGGTTTGGGATGTTTAGCTAAAGGGGCAGATCAGGTATGCCAGCGTTTTGAGGAATTAATTGCTGAAAATGGACTGAAGGTGGAACTAACCAGGGTAACTGATGACAACCCTGAGGTAAAAAAGACCGGATGTATGGGGTGGTGTGAGGCTGGACCCTTGGTTCAAATTGAACCGGAGGGGATTCTCTACCTTAGAGTACAGCCGGAAGATGTGGCAGAGATTGTAGAGCGAACTTTAAAGAACCAGGAAATTGTAGATAGATTAACCTACCAGGAAAAAAGAGGGGAAGAAGTTCAGCAGTGGCCACTGATGAAGGACGTGCCTTTTTACCGTAAACAGATGAAAATTGTGCTCCGCAACTGTGGGTTGATAGATCCGGAAAAGTTGGATGATTATCTGGCCCGAGATGGATACTTGGCTTTGGCAAAAATAGTGAGCCAGATGACGCCGGATGCAGTGGTGAGAGAAGTAACCAACTCAGGCCTGCGGGGTCGTGGTGGTGGTGGTTTCCCTACTGGCAGAAAATGGCAGTTTGCCCAGGTGGTGAAAGCTGACCAAAAGTATCTGGTGTGTAATGGCGACGAAGGTGACCCGGGAGCCTTTATGGATAGAAGCGTAATGGAAGGAGATCCCCATTCGGTGATTGAGGGAATGGCAATTGCCGGGTATGCTATAGGAGCAAGCCAGGGTTTCATCTATGTTAGAGCCGAGTATCCCCTGGCAGTGAGTCGGCTCAACAAAGCTTTAGCCGATGCCAGAGAAGCCGGTTTGCTCGGTCAGAACATTCTGGGGAGTGATTTTTCCTTTGATATCACCATTCGAGAAGGAGCTGGTGCTTTTGTTTGTGGAGAGGAAACCGCTCTTTTAGCTTCGGTCGAAGGTAAAAGAGGGATGCCTCGCCCCCGTCCCCCTTACCCGGCTCAAAGCGGTTTATGGGGTAAACCTACCGTTATTGATAACGTTGAAACCCTGGCCAACATTCCGGCCATTCTGCTAAATGGAGCCGACTGGTTTCGCTCCTTTGGTACTCCTACCAGTCCGGGGACCAAAACTTTTGCCCTGTCGGGCAAAATCAAAAATACCGGCTTAGCCGAAGTACCGATGGGTATTACCCTCAGAGAGTTGATTTTCGATGTGGCCGGAGGTATCCAAAACGATGGCCAATTCAAAGCGGTGCAAATTGGTGGTCCTTCGGGTGGATGTCTTACCGAACAGCACCTTGACCTTTCGGTTGACTACGATTCTCTCTGTAGTGCTGGGGCAATTATGGGTTCGGGCGGATTGGTAGTTTTAGACCAGGATACCTGTATTGTGGAAGTAGCCCGTTTCTTTATGACTTTTACGCAAAATGAGTCTTGTGGAAAGTGCGTTCCTTGTCGGGAAGGGACCAAACATTTGTTAGAGATATTGGAAAAAATAGTAAACGGTCAGGCCGAACAGGAAGACCTTGATTTATTGGAAGAAGTGGCGCGAGTGGTACAAGATGCGTCTTTGTGTGGATTAGGTAAAACTGCTCCCAATCCGGTTTTGACCACTTTTCGCTATTTCCAGGATGAGTACTTAGACCATGTGGTAAATAAAGTGTGCCCGGCTCAAGTTTGCCAGTCGATGAAGGATTATGTAATCGACCCGGAAAAATGCCGAGCCTGTGCTAAGTGTGCCCGAGTTTGCCCGGTTCAGTGTATTTCAGGACGACCACGGGTGCCTTACGTGATTGACCAAAGCAAATGTACCAAGTGTGGCTCTTGTTTTGAAGCTTGTCCGTTTGATGCCATAATAGTTGATTGGAGGAGGAAGGAAAATGCCAGAAAAAACTGAAAAAAAGGTGGTTTTAATTAACGGCCAGGAGATAGAACTGAACGGAGAAAAGAACATTCTTGAGGTGGCTAAAAAAGCCAATATTGATATTCCTACTTTTTGCTACCATTCTGATTTAAGTGTGTATGGGGCTTGCCGGATGTGTTTGGTGGAAATAGAAGGCAGAGGAATTTTCCCTTCTTGCTCTACCCCGCCTCAGCCAGGTATGTCTATCCGAACTAACAGTCCTCGGATTCTTAAGGCCAGGAAGATGGTGGTGGAATTTTTGTTAGCCAACCATAATCGGGATTGCACTACTTGTGAGAGGAACTTGAGTTGCCGATTGCAGGAAATTGCTTCTCGGATGGGAGTAGAGGAAATTCGCTTTCGGGAAAGAAGTGAAGTGTTACCGAAGGACAGCTCGAGTTTTTCTTTAGTAAGAGACCCTAATCGTTGTATTCTCTGTGGAGATTGTGTGCGAACCTGCCAGGAAATTGAAGGTATTGGCGTTTACGATTTTGCTCATCGTGGTTCTCACTCTATGGTGGAGCCGGCTTTTGGTAAAAAGTTGACTGAAGTGGAATGCCTTTACTGTGGTCAATGCTCTATTCGCTGTCCCACGGCTGCTTTGGTGGTTAAGTCGGAAGTGGAAAAAACCTGGGAGGTGGTATTGGATCCCGATAAATTTGTGGTGGCGCAAATCGCGCCCGCAGTTCGAGTGGCAGTAGGGGAGGCTTTTGGCTTGCCACCAGGAGAAATTACCACCGGCAAAATCGTATCGGCTTTGAAAAAGATAGGCTTTGATCGAGTATACGACACCGCTTTCAGCGCTGACCTTACTACGGTAGAAGAAGCAGAAGAATTTTTTAAACGATTACAAAAAGGGGAACGGTTACCTCAGTTTACCTCTTGTTGTCCCTCCTGGGTGTTGTTTGCCGAGAGGAACTACCCTTTTTATCTTAATAATCTTTCTTCCGCTCGTTCTCCTCAACAGATGTTTGGTTCGGTAATTAAGAATTATATTACCAAGTTTGAAAAGGTTCCCGTTGATAGAACAGTATCGGTTTCTATTATGCCTTGTACCGCTAAGAAGTTCGAAGCTCATCGACCAGAATTTGTTTCTCAGAATGAACCTGATGTCGATATTGTGTTAACAGCTCAAGAAACTATCAAACTGATTAAATCGGCCAACATTGATTTTGGTCAAATTGAACCTCAACCGTTTGATGTCCCCTTGGGTATGGGAACCGGAGCGGGAGTCATTTTCGGGGTTACTGGTGGGGTAACCGAGGCGGTTCTGCGATATGCCTATGAGCGTCTTACCGGTGAAGAGTTGTCGGAAGTTGAGTTTAACTCGGTTCGAGGTTTTCAAGGCTTGAGAGAGGCAGAGGTGGACTTTGCCGGTAAAAAAGTCCGAGTGGCGATAGTCCACGGGATGGCCAATGCGCAAGCACTGATTCGGGATATAAGAGAAGGGAAGAGAGATTATCACTTTGTCGAAGTTATGAACTGTCCAGGCGGTTGTATTGGTGGTGGAGGAATGCCACTTGGTCTTCCGGATTACCCCGAAGTTTTACGGAAAAGGGCAGAAGGTCTGTACAATGCCGACCGCTTGAGTCCGGTTCGAAAATCTCAGGATAACCCGGCCATCAAATTTATCTATCAGAATTGGTTAGGAGAAGCAAATAGTGAACTGGCTGAAAAACATCTCCACACCAGCTATTACTCCCGCCGAAGAATCAGTAATGAGCTGATTAGAATTCAGGAAGCTAAAAGCACTCACAAAGTGGATATTGCAGTTTGTGTGGGGACCAGTTGTTACCTGAAAGGGTCATACAACATTCTCCAGCGCTTATTAGAGCTGGTTAGAGAACACGAACTGGAAGACCAGGTTAATATTGGTGCTACTTTCTGTTTGGAGAAATGTTCCCAGGGTCCTAACATCCGAATCAATGACCAGGTAATAACTGGAGTGGACGAAAAGAAGGTCCAGGAAATTTTTGAGAAAATGGTCCTGGCCCAGGTGTAAAGAATTTAAATTTTGTCGTTGACTATAACCTCTATTTTTCGTATAATGGGGGCGTTTTGAGAAAGGGGCTGTGGCGCAGTTGGGAGCGCGCCTCCTTGGCGTGGAGGAGGTCACGGGTTCAAATCCCGTCAGCTCCACCAGAATAAAAGCTCGCCCCGCGGGGCGGGCTTTTCTGTTATTGGGGGGCTTGTAATAAGTGACCAAAGACTATGATTTTAATACAATAGAATTGAAGTGGCAGCAAGAGTGGGAAAAGAGCGCTGTTTTTCAATGTGAACGAGACCCGAATCGAGAGAAACACTATGTTTTAGAAATGTTTCCCTACCCCTCGGGTGATCCTCACATGGGTCATGTGAAGAATTATGTGATTGGGGATGTAGTGGCTCGTTATTTTATCCGCCGCGGAGAAAATGTGTTACATCCTATGGGTTTTGACGCTTTTGGTCTTCCAGCAGAAAATGCTGCTATTGAACATGGTATCCACCCCCGGGAGTGGACCCACCAAAAGATTGTTCAGATGGAGGAAGTGCTGAAAAGATTGGGTATAAGTTACGATTGGAGAAGAGAAGTAATCACTTGTGAGCCCAATTATTATCGTTTCACGCAATGGCTTTTCCTCCAATTGTACCGTAACGGTCTGGCTTATAAAAAACAAGGGCCGGTTAATTGGTGTCCTTCCTGTCAAACGGTGTTGGCTAACGAGCAGGTGGTAGATGGAGCTTGTGAACGTTGTGGAACACTTGTTACCCGAAAAAAACTGAGCCAATGGTATTTTAGAATCACTCAGTATGCTGAAGACCTTCTCCGGGATATGGAACTTTTGGGTGATTGGCCGGAGAGAGTTTTGACCATGCAAAAAAACTGGATCGGGAGAAGTGAAGGAGCCTATGTTGATTTTGTTTTACCCGGCCTTAATCAAAAGGTAACCGTTTTTACCACCCGCCCAGATACGATATACGGGGTTACTTTTTTTCTATTGGCCCCAGAACATCCTTTGGTTGATGATTTGGTGGCCGGGACCGAATACCAAAGCCGGGTGAAAGAGTTTAGGGAAAAGATTGCCCGAAAAAGTGATATTGAGAGGCTGGCCGAAACCTCTGACAAAGAGGGCATGGATTTAGGCCAAAAAATTGTAAACCCGGTTACCGGAGAGACAATACCAATTTGGATAGCCGACTATGTTCTTCTGGAGTATGGGACCGGGGCGGTTATGGCGGTGCCAGCTCACGATGAGCGGGACTACCAGTTTGCCCGTAAATACGGGTTACCCATCCGACCAGTGATTGAGCCTCCTCCGGAGTCGTCAGGCGAAGAGTGTTATGCCGGAGCAGGCACTATGATTAACTCTGGGCCTTTTAGTGGCCTTCCCTCGGAAGAAGGAAAAGAAAAAATAATCCGCTGGTTGGAGGAGCACAAAACAGGCAAAAGAGCGGTTACTTACCGTCTGCGAGACTGGTTGATTTCTCGTCAGCGCTACTGGGGAGCTCCCATTCCGATTGTGTACTGTGAAAAATGCGGTGAAGTACCGGTGCCGGAAGAAGACCTGCCGGTGTTGCTCCCGGAAAACGTCGATTTTTTGCCAACCGGTCCTTCTCCTTTGGCTCGGAATGAAGAGTTTGTGTCTACCTCGTGTCCCCGCTGTGGTGGTCCGGCTAAAAGAGAAACTGACACCATGGATACCTTTGTTTGTTCTTCCTGGTATTTTTTGCGTTTCTGTTCCCCCTGGTTGGATAACCGGCCATTTGCGCCAGAAGATGTGGCTTATTGGATGCCGGTTGACCAGTATATTGGAGGAGTGGAACATGCCATTTTACATCTTTTATATGCCCGTTTTTTCACTAAAGCCCTTTATGACTTTGGTTTAGTGAGTTTCCGGGAGCCCTTTATTAACCTTTTTTCTCAGGGAATGGTTACCAAGAACGGGGCCAAGATGTCTAAATCTAAAGGTAATACCGTAAGCCCGAGAGAAATCATCGCTCGCTTTGGAGCAGATACAGTACGGGTGTTTATCCTGTTTGCTGGTCCACCGGAGTTGGATATGGAATGGTCAGATAGAGGAGTAGAGGGAGCCTTTAGATTTTTAAATCGGGTTTGGAGGACAGTAGAAAAGGTTGTCAGTCTTGAGGCAGAGAAGGGGTGTTCTTTTGACCAGGCAAGTTTGGAAGCTTTGGAACGGACAGTTCACCAGACTATTTTTCGAGTGGATCGAGATATCAAAGAGCGATTTCATTTTAATACCGCTATCAGTTCAATTATGGAGCTTTTGAACCAGCTGGGAGAGAGTTTACGACTAATCGAGGAAAAAGGCGTTCACCCTAAGGAGAAAGAAATGCTTGTTTGGGCCTCGCAGATTTTGGTTTCTCTTCTCAACCCGTTTGCTCCTCATATTACTGAAGAGTTATGGCAGAAATTGGGTCAAGACTCCCTGCTTTCGGTTGCGTCCTGGCCTGAATATGAGTCGGAAAAGATGCAAGAAGAGGAAACAGTGGTTGTGATTCAAATCAATGGGAAAGTTAGAAGTAAGATTAATATCCCCCGGGGCTTACCTCAAGAAAAAGTGATGAAAATGGTTCTCAGCGATCAAAAAATACAAAGCTGGATGAACAACCAGAAGCTGAAAAAAAGTATTTATGTCCCCGATAAATTGGTAAACTTAGTGTTGGAGTAAGGTTTTTCGTTGATTACTTTAAAATAATTGGGTTGCCATGGCTTTTAGCCCTCAGGAAAAAAGAGGAATCTTTATTCTTTCTTTTTGCTTGATTTTATTTTTGGGGGTGGTGTATTTGCTAAATTTCTTTCCCCCCAAATCAGCTGTCCAGGATGATGTTTCTTTGATAGTGCAAATTGCTGGCCAGGTGGAAAACCCGGGAGTGTATCGGGTAACCGAGGGGACCAGAGTTTTTGAGTTGATAGAATTGGCTGGTGGGGCAAAAGAGGCAGCTTACCTGGAAAACCTTAACTTGGCCTCTCCTCTTTATGATGGTCAGAAAGTGATTATTCCGGAAAAAAGGGAAGACACGGCTTCATTTTCTCTTCCCCTTCCTCCTACGTTGGAGGAAGGGGTTTTGAAGAGCGACAATTCGTCCAAGATTAATATTAATACCGCCTCTGCCAGTGAACTGCAAGCCCTTCCTGGTATTGGGGAAGTCTTGGCCAGACGAATTGTAGAGTACAGAACCCAAAATGGTCCTTTCCGCTCACCGGAAGACCTCAAGCAAGTGCGGGGAATTGGCGAAAAAAGAGCCCGCGACTTAGAAAGCTACTTAACCTTTTAGTTCTTTTCTTTTTTGGGAGAAACCATCTGATAATCTCAATGATTTATTTGTGGATACACTGAATGGTTCTTGCTAAGAAGAAGGGTAAATATAGTTTACCCTTCTTCTTTTGTTTCCTCTTCTTTTTCTGAATAGGCAACTTCTCGAACGTTTATATCAACTTTGTTGACCGTCATTCCAGTTTTTTCTTCGATTACTCTTTTTACCTCTCTTTGAATGATTTTGGCCACCTCAATTATAGTGGCTTCGATATTTACAATGACCGAGATTTCAACACTGACGGTTTTGTCCTTTAAGTCTACTTTGACCCCTTTGTTTAATTCTCTTCTCCCTATGATAGTACCCAAGGAAGCCTGAGGTAGACCGGCCATCCCGCTTACTCCTTCAACCTTCATAGTAGTTAGCGCGGCTAAAGTGGCAATAATATCTGGAGCAATATTAATTTCTCCTAACGATGCCTCTTCCGGTTTGGTAGCCTCGACTTCTATTGGTTGTGCAGTTTCTTCTTGATGTTCTTGGTATTCTTCATTCATGATATAACCCTCCTTTTGGGAAATCTTTTAACCGATTTATTTTAAATATTGGACAACTAACTTTTTAGCATAAGTTCCTATACTTTATCTATATAATACCATAAATAGAGGAGTTTATTCAAAACTAACTGAGCCCAAGTTGCAAATCTTTACCAGAAAACACTTTCGGCAATAAGGGGTAAACCCCCTATAACCCCCGAAAAGTAAAAAACATAAAAAAACAAAAACAACCGAGGAAGACATCTTCCTCGGTTGTTTTTGAATATTTGTAAAAGCTAAATATTCGAATAATCCCCGTGTGCCCGGCATGGGTGTATAGCTTGGCAGTGAAAGTCTGCTATGGGCGTGTGCCAGCGACCATTAGCCGAACAGCAAGGGTGTCTATCGTGAGGTAGAAT
>JASGLU010000060.1 GCA_030156825.1 Candidatus Atribacteria bacterium
AATTTCGGGCATGACGGAAAAGAGGTACAACGTAGGAAAGCACTCACTCGAATATTTGTAAAAATCAAATATTCGAGTGAGACTGAGGAAGATGTTTTTCCTTCCTCAGTTGTATTTGTCTTGTATTTTTTAATCTTTTGTCTTTCGGGGGGTTTAAGGGGGGCGAAACCCCCATTATTGCCGTTTCCAGAGTAGATTTTTAAATTTTTCTTCTCACCTGCGGCGAAGTATGCCAACTTTTTTCCTAATTGATTCCCCAAACAAGATATTCTCTTCCTTCCTTTCCCCACAGCCACTCTTTTTCCCGGTAGTTTTTTCTTCGGCCAATATTTTTAAAATTTAGCTTGCATAAATCACCAGTTGTCATTATACTATATGTAGTGGTTTTATTTTAAAAATATCCTATATCTTGAGGTAAAAGGTGTATTGTCCTTACTGTGGTGAACCAGACACTCGAGTGATAGATTCTCGCGTGGTAGACGAAGGTAGTGGGGTCCGGCGCCGGAGAGAGTGTACCAACTGCCACCGCCGATTCACCACTTATGAACGAAAAGAACACCAACCTCTGGTAGTAATCAAAAAAGATGGAAAAAGAGAACTTTTCGATCGGAACAAAGTCTTAAGCGGGATGCTCAAGGCTTGTGAAAAAAGGTCAGTCCCGACCGAAACTCTGGAATCGGCAGCCGGAGAAATAGAAAAAGAACTAACCGAAGAAGGACAAGAGGAAATCCCCTCCAGCCGGATTGGAGAAAAAGTTATGGAAAAGTTGAAAAAAATTGACCAGGTAGCTTACGTCCGATTTGCTTCGGTTTATCGTGAGTTTCGAGAGGTAGATCAATTTTTAGAGGTTCTAAAGTCTCTCAACATAGGTCAAAATCAAAAAGAAAAGGGAGGAAGTTCTAATGAGTGAAATGAAGGAAATGCTAGCCCCTCGGACAGTGCAAAAAAGAGATGGGCGGGTGGTTCCTTTTGATAGAAAAAGGATAGAGCGGGCCATATACAAAGCTTTCCAGGCAGTAGGAGAAGAAACCGAGGTTATTCCTGAAGAATTAGCTCAACTGGTAACGCAAAAACTTTTTCAAAAGTACGGCCCAGAAGCAGCGGTCCACATCGAAACCATCCAGGACCTGGTGGAGGAAACCCTGATCGAAAACGGTTTTTCCAAAGTAGCCAAAGCCTACATCCTCTACCGACGAAAACGGCAAGAAGCTCGAGAAGCCTTAAAGGCAGTGGTGGATATAGAAAAAATCGTTCAGGAATACCTGATTAAAGCCGATTGGCGAACTCAAGAAAATTCTAATACCACCTATTCTTACCCAGGCTTGGTTCTCCATGTAGCCGGCTCAGTTATGGCCCACTATACTCTGAACCGAATCTACCCAGATGAAGTAAAAAACGCCCATATAAACGCCGAAATTCATATTCACGACCTCTCCTACGGCATTACTGCTTACTGCGCTGGTTGGTCTTTAGAACAGCTTATCCGGGAGGGGTTTGGCGGAGTGAAGGATAAAATTGCTGCTGGCCCGGCCAAGCACTTATCCGCCCTAACCGGTCAAATGGTAAATTTCTTAGGCACTATGCAAATGGAGTTTGCCGGAGCGCAAGCTTTTAATTCAGTCGATACCTATCTTGCCCCCTTCGTTCGCTTTGACCAGCTCGACTACCGAATGGTGAAACAGTTGATTCAGCAAATGGTCTTTGCCATGAATGTCCCCTCTCGTTGGGGCAGCCAAGCTCCTTTTATCAACTTCTCTTTCGACTGGGTAGTACCCGAAGATATGAAAGACCGGCCGGTAATCATTGGAGGCAAAGAACACCCGGAACTCGGTACCTACGGCGATTACCAAAAAGAGATGGATATGCTCAACCGAGCCTTTATCGAGGTGATGCTCGAAGGGGATTATGAAGGGAGGGTGTTTTCCTTCCCCATCCCCACCTACAACATCACCCCGGAATTTCCCTGGGAGTCAAGCAACGCCCAACTTCTCTGGAAACTAACTGCCAAATACGGCGTTCCTTATTTTCAAAATTTCATATCCAGCTCCATGAACCCGGGAGACGTCCGATCCATGTGCTGTCGACTCCAACTCGACCTTCGGGCTCTACGCAACCGACTTGGAGGACTCTTTGGCTCCGCCGATAAAACTGGCTCCATCGGGGTGGTAACCATCAACCTGCCCCAAATCGGATACCTGGCCAATTCCCAGGAAGAGTTCTTTGAACTTTTGCGGCAAAAAATGAATCTGGCTAAAACCGCTCTTGAAATCAAGCGGAAAGTGATCGAGCGGAACATGAAAAACGGCCTCTTACCTTATACTAAAAGATACTTGGGAACTTTTCGCAATCATTTTTCTACTATCGGGTTAATTGGAATGAATGAAGCCTGCCTTAACTTCCTGGGAGTGCCTGTCGCTCATCCCCAGGGCAAAGCTTTTGCCATGCAGGTTTTAAACTTTATGCGGGAATGCTTATCCAACTTTCAAGAAGAAACCGGCAACCTATTCAACTTAGAAGCCACACCAGCAGAAGGCGCCAGTTATCGATTAGCCAAACATGACAAACAGAAGTTTCCAGATATCATAACCAGTGGAGAAAAAACTCCTTATTACACTAATAGCACCTACTTGCCCGTCAACTATACGGATGATCCTTTTGAGGCTTTAGAACACCAGAAAGACTTGCAAACTCTCTACACCGGAGGAACGGTTTTCCATGCTTTCCTTCCCGAAATTCCCCAGCCAGAAGCAGTGCAACTATTCATCAAAAGAACTTTCGAAAAGTACCCCTTGCCCTACCTTACCATTACCCCTACTTTTTCGGTTTGCCCTCACCATGGGTATCTCTCGGGAGAGAAAATACAATGCCCCGAGTGTGGAAGTGAAACCGAAGTTTACTCTCGGGTAGTGGGATACTATCGACCAGTCAAACGCTGGAACCAGGGCAAACAAGAAGAATTTCACCAGAGAAAAGAATACAGTTTAGTAGGAGAAAATTAATCGTGATCACCTTCCGGGGATGGCAGAAAGTGAGCTATATCGAATATCCAGGAAAGATAGCCACCGTCCTTTTTACCGGAGGTTGTAATTTTCGCTGCCCTTACTGCCATAACCCGGAGTTGGTGGAAACTCCCGACCAACTACCCCCAATTGAGGAAAAGTCAATTCTCGATTTTTTGCAAGAGAGGAAAGGCCTAATTGACGCTTTGTGTATTACCGGAGGAGAACCACTTCTTTGGGGCTCCTCCCTCCTTCACTTCCTGGAAAAAGTAAAAACCCTGGGATTTTTAGTCAAAGTGGATACCAACGGCAGCCTCTACCAAGAGTACCGATCTTTTAGCCGCTCAGGATTGGTAGACCACTTCGGGATTGATTTTAAACTCCCCTTTTCCCAATACGCTTTAGTAGGGAACCCTGAGGGGGGAATAGCCTGTCAAAAAACCCTGGACGAAGCTATGGTTTCTTCTCCTTCGCTTGAAATAAGGACAACTATTTTCCCTCCTTTCCATCAGAGGAAAACCTTGGAAAGCATGGGTCAAGTGGTTAAAAAGCCTAATCTCTGGTACTGGCAAAATTTTAAAAATTCCAAAACGCTGGATAAAAAAGCCCAGAAGATTTCTCCCTATCCCCCTTCTCTCCTTCAAAAATGGCAGCAGGAAATCAATCAAAAATTTGGGGGGCAGTTAGTCAGTATCCGTTCTTCTTAGGAGATAACCAATGTTTTTTCCCGCAAGCTACCACATGGAGGATTGCTTTTCACTATCTGGTTAACCATCGCCGGCCATCGCTATTCACTACTAAAAAGTTGAAGGTACTTTTCATAGGCCTCATCCCAATATTTTCTATCACCCGGTTCGTGATAACTAACCGCTGATGAACGAAGTGAAATCTCTCGGCCTTCTCGCAAATTTTCAATCTCCCCCTCTGCCTTAAGTTGCATGATCAGGTTTCCCATTGAGGTGGTTTCAGCCGGACCAGCAATCACTAAAATCCCGCTGGCATCTGCTATCCACTGACATAAAGTCTTGTTTTGAGAGCCGCCACCAACGATATGGAGAATTTCGAATTTACGGCCGCCAATCCGCTCCAGGAGTTCCAGATTATAGCGAAATTTAAGGACCAGACTTTCATAAAAAGAGCGAGCCACCTCCCCCATCGTTTCTGGAACGGCCTGATTTGTCCGCCGACAATCTGTCTGGATTGTTCCAGGCATATCGGCTTGTGGTTGTTCAAACAGCGGATTATCCACATCGATGTAGGCCTTTGCCCGACCAGCAGTTACTGCTGCTTGAACTATATCGTCCCAATTCAAGTTTTCTCCAGAATCAATTATCCACCGATTGCGGCATTGCTGAATAATCCACAAAGCAGGGATATACTTTACTAACATGTTCTTCCCTTCCGGGATAGCATTATTGCCATAGTTTGACTTAAATACCGTCTCAGATAGAATCGGCTTTGGGGTTTCAATTCCCACAATGGCCCAGGTTCCAAGGCTGATAAAAACCCAGGGTTTTTCTTCGGCTATCACCGGAATACCGGCCACAGCTGAAGCAGTATCATGGGTAGCAGGAGCAACCACCACTATGGGCTCCACCCCGATTAAGTCACTTACTTCCGGCTGGATGGTTTCCACTATATCACCGGGCATAATCAACTCCGGTAAAATAGAAAAGGTAATGCCCAGACGGTCAAGAATTTTTTTCTCCCAGGTTTGGTGGTATTGGTCACATAAAAGAGTCATGGTAGCATTGGTATATTCTACCCCCACTCGTCCGGTGAGAAAATAATTCAAAAGGTCAGGTACCATCAGCAGCTTGTGTCCGCTTCTTATTTCCAATGAATTTTCATGTTTAAAAGAAAAAAGCTGGAATATACCCATGATTTCGGTGGTCGAGCCAGCTGACAGCTCAAATAGTTCTCTCCGGGGTAAAAGCCGGTATAAGAGATGGGATCGATGGTGTCGATTCGGATCCCGATAGGTTACTGGATTGGCAACCAACTTTCCCTGTTGATCAATAAACCCAAAGTCACATCCCCAGGTATCAATCGCCATTGAGCGAATAGTTGGATACTTCCGGCAGGAAGCCTGGAGACCGACTAAAAGCTGGGAGAATAAATGAAGGATATCCCAATAAAGGGTTCCTGTGAGATAAACTGGTCCATGCTCAAAACGATGGACCACTTCCATCGTGGCCCGCTCGCCGTCATAATTTGCCACTATCGCCCGGCCGTTGCTGGCCCCAAAATCAAAAATGAGATACTTTTTCCCAAGTTGAAGAGACATTTCCCGCTTCCTTCCCGAGTTTTTAGTATAAAACAAAAAATATCCCTTCGTCCCCCACAGTTACTTAAAAACAGAGATAAAGTTGGGCTAAAAATAGACCAAGATTTTATCGCTAGTTACCAGAGACGATACTAACTCCGCTTGAAGTTCCTATCCGATTAGCCCCTGCCTGGATCATCCTCAAAACGTCTTCTCGGCTTCTTATGCCACCAGCGGCTTTAATACCCATGCTCCCACCTACCACCTGTCGCATGAGTTTCACATCCTCTCCAGTTGCGCCTCCGATCCCAAACCCGGTAGAAGTTTTCACGAACTGAGCCCCTGCTGCTTGAGAAATCAAGCATCCCACTACTTTTTCTTCTTCAGTGAGGTAACAATTTTCCAAAATCACCTTAACTAGTCCCGGGAACATTTCTTCTACTACTCCTAAAATATCTTCATACACCAACCGCCATTCGCTATCTTTCAGAGCCCCTATGTTAATTACCATATCCGCTTCTTTAGCCCCATCTTGAAAGGCTTCCCTAGCTTCCCGAGCCTTTACCTCAGGCTTACTTTGTCCCAAGGGAAAACCTACCACCACCTCTACTATAGGGTTGGCTCCTTCCAAAAGACGATGACATAAGGAGACATAAAATGGATTAACAATGACTCCTCTAAAATTCCACTCTTTTGCCTCCTGGCATAATTTTTCTATCTCCTCCCGCGTAGCGTAAGCTCGAAGCAAAGTATGATCGATGCATTGAGCCAAAAACCCCACCAGCTTTTCCTCTTGGGCCGGAATCTCTTCCTGAAGAGGAAATCTCTCTTTCTCTTTGATTTCCACTCCCAGCTCATCCTCTACTTTCTGTTTCCACTTCTCAATTTCCAGTCTATCCATTGCTCTTCCCCCTTCACTCCAAATTAGCATGACGGCGCATCATGTCTTGATAGGCTTTTTCCCGCTGATCGAAAATTAAACTTAAAATACAAGCATCGAAAAAGAGCAACAAGGAATGTTCAAACCGGGTTCCTCCGCCAGCCGAAGAAAGCTGAACCGTTTCTCCCGCTTGCTCCGGGTTAAATTCTAACACCCAATCAGCTTGTGTTCCCAGGGGAGACCCCGGTTTTCCTACTATTGCTCCTACCTCGGCTCCAAAGTGATGGGCCTTCTCTGCGAAAAGCAAAACCGAAGAAGTCCCTCCCGACCCAGAAGCAACCAGCAAAACATCCCCCTTGGCTATAGCTGGGCAATCTACCTCACCTACGATGTGCACTTCATATCCCATATGCATAAGCCGCATGGCAAAACCTCGCAGCATTAAAAAACTTCGCCCTCGAGCCCAGAAAAAAAGCCTCTTCTGAGGCCATTCCTCTTTGACTTTCTTCAAAAAATCTTGCACCACTTTTTCGTCCAAAGTCGAGAGAAGGTCTTCTCCCTCTTTAAGTACCACACGGCAAGCTTTTTGAAAATCAAGCAAGATTGATTATCCTCCTTATCTCCTTTACTTCCGCAAGCGGGGAGGGAGAGCCAGCGACAGCCGAACCCACTACCACCACCTGCGGCCGTACTTCCTGCAAGAGGGAGGGAAGCAACTCCCGATTTACTCCTCCAGCTAACATAAAGGGAAAATTCGTCTCTGACAAAAAGGGGAATCGCTGCCTCAGCTGGAGGAGACTGTCTCCCTTTTTTACCGCATCGGTGGAAAGGTGAAGAGCCAGATAATCCGGCTGAATACGCTGGATTATCTGGATTTTATCCCGATCACAAATAGCCCAGTCGATTAAATCCACCACCATTTTACCTTTCTCTTTTTCACAAACTGACTTTACCTCCTCCAAGGTTTGAAAAGAAGCTCCGGCCAAAACCGAAACCATGGTCGCTCCCTGGGCAAAAGCTTGCTCGCTTTCCCATCGGCCGGCATCCGCTATTTTAATATCGGCTAAAATTTCCCGCTCAGTGGTTATCACTTTCCGTATTTCTTTCACTATTCCCAGTCCATAGCGGATAACCAGCGGAGTTCCCACTTCTAAAATATCCACTTCATCTTGCAAAAGAGTAGCCAGCTCACACCCTTTTTCCCGCGAAACCATATCCAATGCTACCTGCAGTTTAGCTTTCACCGCTCGCTTTCCCCTGCTGCTCCGGAGATAGAATTTTCAAAAAGATAAAACACCAATCCACTCCAAATTTTAGGGTAAAAATAAGTAGACTTCTGGGGCATTCTTTGCATATGAGTCACTGCTTGCTCCACTGCTTCCATCGGCGTCGGTCGAAGTACAAAAACCAACTGATACCCATTTTCCTCCCGGGCAATGGCAAAAACGTCTTTCGTCCCCCGCAAATAATCGATATATTCGTTTTTGGCTTGCGCTTGGTCATCAATTCCCAAAACTTCCTTTAAAACTAATTCATGTAAAATAGCAGTGTCCAAATGCCGGTTAACATTATTCTGGCCCAAGCGCTCATCCATAATTTCTTCCCTTTTGAGGGTTATGGCTCCCCAAACTTCCTGCAATTTATCATAAACCCCAATGGTATGCGGTGGTGCCTCTAATAAGAAGTCTTCCATTTCCCGTTCGTTGGAAAAAAACTTAATCTCAAAAAAGGCCTCGCATTTTTGGAAAAAAGATTTTACCTTCTCAGGGGGAAGACCATGAACCAAGCGATGAGTAGGCAAAATCACCAATCCCGGGTTTTTCATATTAACCAGATTCATCATCACATAATCTTCCGGAATGGGCGCAAGCGGATCCCCCAATTTTTCCCTCACCTGCCGTCGATACTGGAGGCTGGTTTCGTATCGATGATGCCCATCGGCAATTATAATGGTCCGAGGGTTAAGGATTTTCCTTATGGCCGCCTGGGAGTTGAGATCACTCATCCGCCATAGACGATGGATAGTCCCTTGATAATCGGTAAATTCAAACAATTTGTCCTCTGGCCGCTTATTCTGCTCAAGAATTTCATCCGCTTTCCCGCTGGTATCGTTAAAAATACCAAAAATTTGTTCCAAATTACCCTTAACCGCTTGCAAAAGCAAAAGCCGGTCTTGAGAGTACTTAGGCATAGTTTTTTCATGAGGAAGAATAACTTTTTTTTCAAACTCCTCCAACCGAACCAAACTGATAAAGCCAGTCCTAACCTTCTTCCCCAGTTGAGGATTTAACTCGAATTCCTGTTCATAAATATAAAATGAAGAGGAATTGTCTTTTTCTACCAAACCCGCCTTTATCCAGGAACGAAACCTATCGGCTGCTCCCTGGTAATCATCCTGGTCACGACCGAGGGTAATCTGAACAATATTGTAAGGCTCTTGCGCTAATTCTTCTTTTTGCTTGCGAGAAATAACATCATAGGGTGGAGCAACCAGTTTCCCTATTGTTCCACTTTCTCGCAAATGCTTGTTGTACAAATACCCGGTAAAGGGTTTTATCACTGCCATCTTTCTTTCTCGACCCCCTACTTAGTATAATATTTATCCTGTAACAAACTACAACAGGATAGACCCTCATGCCGCCGAGCGGCACCAAATGAATATGAAAACTCCGAGGGTCTATCCTCTCAGTTTTTAGTTTTTAAATCTTTTAAAATCTTACGCCGTAGGCTGTTATCCTGTCGTAGTTTACAGGATAGACGCCCAGGTTTTCATTGTTACATGGTGCTTCGCAGCACCATGGGTGTCTATCACTAAATCCAAACATTTAAAATCAGACTTCAAAAATCAGCGATTGATAAAAATGATCCTGAAAATCACTCCAGGAAGAAAGCTCTATATAATTAGCTTTTTGGGCTAATTCACTAACTTTTCTCCTGAACTCCAAAGAGAGAAGAGCCTTTTTCGCCCCCAAAAGAGAGGCATTACCTACCGACCTTACCCGAGGAGCCCGAGGAATCAATCCTATTATCTGAGCGCTCTTCGGGTTGATAAAACTACCAAAAGCGCCGGCTAGTATAACTTCTTCGATATCTTTTTCTTTTAGCTGGGCTTCTTTGAGCAAAATCTCTCTTCCTGCCTGGAGCGCCGCTTTGGCCAACTGCAGCTGAGAAATATCTTCCTGAGTAAGCACTATTTCCGGGTCCTCGCTTAAAATGAAAAACTTCCTTTTGTCCCCCTCTCTAAGCCGCTCTTTTAAGTGGCTATTATCTCCCCTTAGTCTGCCGGTGGGGGTAATTAATTTCTCCTGTACCAAGCAGGCCAGGGAATCTATCAGCCCGGTGCCACATATCCCTCGGGGAGACACATCACCGATGGTAAAGATTCTCAACTGGTTATCTTTGAACTCCACTGCGCTGATAGCTCCCAACGTAGCTCGCGTTCCTTGATAAATCTGGGCTCCTTCAAAAGCTGGTCCAGCTGCAGTGCCACAACAATAAACTTTTTCTCCATCGAGCAAAACTATCTCTCCGTTAGTGCCCACGTCAACGTAAAGGGTAACTCCTTTTTTTCCCATCATATCGTAAGCTGCCAGACCAGAAACTATATCTCCTCCCACATACCCTGCTATCGAGGGAAACACGTACACCTGGGCTTCAGGGTTAATGCTTAAATTCAACTCTTTCCCGTCCAACAATCTTTCCCGAAGAAAAACCGGGGTATAGGGAGCCACTCCAATAGAGAGAGGAGAAGCCCCTAAGAAAATGTGTTCCATAATGGTATTGCCTGCCACCGAAAGGGCAAAAATCCGCTCTGGATCATGACCGGTTTTCTCACAAGCCTCCTCAATCAAGTCATCCATGGTTTTTATCACCAATTCTTGCAGTCGAGCTAAATTAGCCGGGTCATCCTGGATAGCCCTCAAACGAGAAATAACATCCGCTCCATACCGAGCCTGGCGGTTAAGCGCCCCTGAACGAAAAAGAGAAACCCCCGAGGTTAAATCTACCAGCTCACCAGCAATGGTAGTAGTTCCCAGGTCAAAGGCCATACCCAAAAAATCTTTTTCCCCGGAAAAAGGGCAAACCCATCTCACTTTAGCTGGATCGAACACCGCTTCAAAAGACTGTTCTTTTTGACCTGCAATTCGGGAAAGACCAAGCAGAGACTGTTGACTCCAGGATACCTGCCCTATTTGGGTTAAAGCCAAAACCTCCTCCATCTGGTCTTGAAGAGAGACGGTTTTCCCTATCGGCGGCTTAGAAAGCACAAATTTTTCCCTCTTAACCGGTAATTCCCCTTTTGCCGCCTCCGTTTGAGCTTCTAATTTCACCTCCAGCTTGGCCGAATAGGAGGGAGATATATCTACAGATAAATCACCTCCTACCTTAACCTGGCAAGCTAAGCGAAAACCTGACTTTATCTTTTCTTTTAAGTGCTTCTCTTCTAAAGAATTAGGAGGAGAAACTGACCCCTCTTGAATTATAACTACGCACTTTCCACAAGAACCCATGCCACCACAATAAGATTCTATTTCAATTCCTGCTCGGTATAGTGCTCCCAGCAAGTCCTCCCCCTGGTCGGCCGAGATTTTCTTTTTCAAATTAGAGACTAAAACCTCTGGCATTGATCATCCCTCCTGCCACCGCTCAAGGTGTTAAAAACCCCAAATATAGCAAATCTGGCTATATTTTATTTATACCCTTAGTCCAAAAAAGTAAAACAGCCATTATGTTAGTTTAGCACTTTTGTCAATTGTAATTTGGGGTAGTTTATAACTAAAGTTGATGAACACATGGTATCTTTTTCTAACGTTCTCTGCCCTCTTCTGAGGGAGAGCTCAAAAATGTTTGCAAATTTTTAATATCATCTTGCAAAAACTGTTAAGTCGCTCTCTCTCCGCCATTCCTGAACTTCTCTCCTTTCACTGCCTCCAGGGGAAGGAGAAAAAGAAGCCCTTCTGCAAGAGAGGTAAAACCTCTACCTTGTACTTGTCACTTCTGAACGCATCTATCAGGAATCCAAACAGTAGAAAGTAAACTCCCTATGACCCTCAGAAAAACAAAAACTAAAGAAAAAAGAGCGGCAAAAAATACGATAAGCGATCTGTTGTGTCCAATTGAAGAGAGATTTAGTTTTAGCTGCTTCCTACTTGTCACAAACAAAAAATTAAGAGAGAATAAAACTAAAAAAGGGTGATGCTTATGAATCCTATCCTCTTGGGAACCCTGGCCAGTCTTTTGGCCGGGTTGGCTACCGGTATCGGAGCGCTACCGGTTCTTTTTGGAAAAGGACAAGAGATCTCTCACCGATTTCGAGATGAACTATTGGGAGCAGCAGCTGGGATAATGCTTGCCGCCACTGCCTTCAGTCTTTTGGTTCCGGCAGTGGAGCTGGGAGGAGCCTGGATAACTGCTCTGGGGGTAGCTATTGGAGGGCTTTTGCTTGATATCTTTGACAAAATAATACCCCATGAGCACTTTGAAAGAGGGAAAGAAGGGCGAGGAGCAGATCTCCGGCGGATCTGGCTATTTGTCCTGGCTGTAACTTTACATAATTTCCCGGAGGGTTTGGCGGTGGGAGTGAGCTTTGGTAGCGGGAATATATCCGATGGTATTACAGTAGCTCTGGCCATCGGTCTCCAAAATATTCCAGAAGGGTTGGCAGTAGCTGTCTCTCTTTTAGGCGTAGGTTATGATTCTAAACAAGCTTTTACTTATGCATTACTCACTGGCCTGGTGGAACCTATTGGGGGACTTTTAGGGATTTCTCTCGTTACTATCATGCATTTTTTTCTTCCTCTGGGAATGGCACTGGCCGCAGGAGCGATGCTTTTTGTAATTAGTGATGAGATAATACCCGAAACTCACCACTCTTCCCATGCTCGCTCCTCCACGTACGCCCTGCTTTTCGGGTTTATAGTAATGATGATTCTGGACACTGCCTTAGGATAAACTTTTTTGTTTGAATTACTAAAAGTGGTAAAGTTTTTACCCAATTTGCCGATTAAAAATAAAGAGGAATTAAATGGGTGACTTTATCGATTTTGTGGCTGAGGTCGCTGATGAAACTCGCCTTTAGCCCGAAAGGCGGCAATCGGTCAAGAGTTATTAGCAGTAGGAAGAGATAAGGAAGCTAACTGAAAAGCCTGGTGTCAAAACTATAGCTATGGGGAGAGCGCTAAGGAAAACCTTGAGCATTTTATTGTTTAGGATAGACCCTCATGCCGCTTCGCAGCACCACATAACAATGAAAACAGAACCCTCTCCCGTCAAGGGAGAGGAGAAAGCCGTCTTAGATGCCCGATTACTAATTTCGGGCATGACGGAAAAGAGGTACAACGTAGGAAAGCACTCACTCG
>JASGLU010000061.1 GCA_030156825.1 Candidatus Atribacteria bacterium
GAATGTATTTATCAGGAATCTAAATTATTCAAAGACAGAAATATTGGATTCCCGATTAAGGATTTCGGGAATGACGGATGAGAAGGCTTTCCCCTCCGAGGAAGGGGGTTTTGTTTTCATTGTTATCTGGTGTGTCATGCAGCATGGGGGTCTATCCTGATTTATCAGTCTTTTAAGCTGGATTACCCGAAAATGAGAATCTCCGAAAGGAAAAGCTTGATATAGGTTGATTTTTAGAACTTATGGTACAACTTGGGTTGTTTTAAAATGGTTTCTCCTTTTAGAATGATTAGCACCATGCTGGTTTTGGTTTTACTGGCGCCGCTGATTTATCTTCAACTGGTGGAAAAATATCCTGATTCTTTTTGGACAAGAAACTTTATTTGGTTTTACTTAGCTGCTTTAGTGGTAGTTTTTATCTCTAATACGATAGAAAAAAATAAATGAATTTCTGCTCATTTTGAATTTGATTGTTTATAATATTGATGACTAAATAGTTTTTTGGAAGGGGTAAAAGTGGGGTTAGTTTCTATTTTTGGTAGTTCTTTCATCTTGGGTTTTTCCGGGGCAATCATGCCTGGGCCACTTTTAGCTCTGGTACTTTCTGGTAGCTATCAAGTAGGCTTTAAAGCGGGGCCACTGACGGTTATCGGTCATGGTATTCCTGAGCTGGGGGTGGTACTGGCTTTAGGATTTGGCCTGGGTGAGTTTTTAAAGAGTGATCTGGTTTTTCAGTTAATTAGCCTGATAGGCGGAGGAATGTTGATTTACCTGGGGTGGGGAATGTTTCGTTCCTTAACTCGAGCGAGCGAACTTAAAAAATCTACCGATCTTAGTTTTTCCCGGGGAAACCTGGTAATAAAGGGCTTGCTAACCAGTGTTTTTAACCCTTATTGGCTTATGTGGTGGGCTACTGTAGGCATGGCTTTGATTCTGTCGGCTGCTAAATACCAGTTGGTGGGGATTTTAGTGTTTTTCCTGGGGCATATTCTCTCTGATTTAATTTGGTACAGTGGGGTTTCTTTTGCCTTGGACCGGGGGAAAATCTTTCTGTCACCTGCTTTCCATCGGGGGATGATTGCTGTTTGTGGAGGTGTTATGATTTTCTTTGGGCTTTATTTCATCTTGGGGGTGGTTTAAGGTGATTAAACTCAAACTTGAGCCGGTTCCTTACCGTTATCAGGGGAAGGTCTATTTCTACTGGGAGTATGAGCTGGAAAATCCTTTTCAACTCTGCTTTGTTCCTGTTCCCAGCTTTAATTCCTGGTTAAAAGAAATTATAGCCAGCAGCTTGGAAAGATTAGAAGATTTGAATTTGTTGCTGGAGGACGGACGGATTAAAGTTTGGCTTCCGGTTACCGTTTATTCAGAGGGGCTTTGTTCTCAGATAGAAGAAGTTTTAGAGAGAAGAATGCGTGCTCTTTTGGAAAATGCAATGTTTTAACCAGTAGTTTTCCCTTTTAAAGCACAAAAAGAATACTAAAAAAGCATCCATCCTAAAACAAAAATTCCAAACAGAATCCGGTAGTAGCCAAATGGTTTGAGTCCACCTTTTTCTACAATTTTTAAAAGATAAACACAAGCAAAAAGGCCGGAGACAAAAGAGGTGACAAAACCGGTTCCTACTTCCAGCCAGGAGTAAGCAGAATCCCCAATTTCTAAAAGCCCCAGGGCAAATGCCCCCCCGATAGTAGTGAGAGAGAGAAAAAAGGAAAAAAGAACCGCCTCCTTTTTCTTCATACCCAAGGATAAAGCCACAAGCAGAGTGATACCTGAGCGGGAAACCCCGGGGAAAAGCGCCAGAGATTGCGCCAACCCAATAAACAAAGCCTCAAGCCAGCTGATGGACTCCAGGCTTTTATCTCCCTTTTCCCGAGCGTAAATAAATACTATTCCCAATATAATTAAGAGCAAGACAGAGTAAATCCACTGTTCCCGAAATTGGTTTTCGATTATTTCTTCTAAGAGTAAACCGGAAAGACCGGCCGGGATGGTAGCTACTATTATTTTTAGTAAAATAGGGGGGTAATTAATTATTCTTGAATAGTGAGGAATGAGGTAAATAATCACCGCCAACCAAGTCCCCCCGTGGAGAATCACATCCAACCAGAGGTTGGCCTCGCCCAAGGAGAGGATAGGTCGTAAAAGTAACAGATGGGCAGAAGAAGAAACCGGGAAAAATTCGGTTAATCCTTGGATAATACCTAAAATAGCGGTTTGGCCAATGGTCATATTTACTCTCCTTGGATAAATTGATTTTTTCATTGTATACTACAAATAAGCTGAAGACAACTGAGAGGGAGTGAGTATGGATAAAATAGTAAAGGTGTCTCGGGACACTCTGGCTCGAGCAGCGCAGATTATTAGAGAAGGAGGGTTGGTGGCTTTCCCCACCGAGACGGTGTACGGTCTGGGAGCTTCTGCTTTTTTGCCGCAAGCGGTAGCCCGGATATTTGAGGCAAAAAAACGCCCCCGCTTTGACCCGTTAATCGTTCATATCGCTCGCCGGGATGAGGTAGAAAAGCTGTTTTCGACCTTTCCCCCTAAAGCCCAGCTTTTAGCTGAACAATTCTGGCCGGGTCCGCTTACTCTGATTTGCCCCAAAAAGAAAGAAGTGCCCGAGATAGTGACCGCCGGCCTTTCTACGGTAGCCGTGCGTATGCCTTCTCATCCGGTGGCTTTGGAGCTTATTACCCGGGCCGGAGTGCCTATAGCTGCTCCCAGCGCTAATCGGTTTGGTCATGTGAGTCCCACCCGGGCAGAGGAGGTGTTCTCCGACCTGGGGGAAGCAGTTGACCTTATTCTGGATGGGGGGAAAACTCCGGTAGGAGTGGAATCTACCGTTCTTTTGGTGGAAGAAGAGAGAGTAGTTCTCTTGCGGCCGGGAGGAATAGCTTTAGAAGAGCTTGAAAAAGTGGTAGGAAAAATAGAAATAGGGGGAAAGGAGGAATCTCCTCTTTCTCCTGGCACCCTTAAAAAGCATTATGCCCCACAGGTTCCACTTTATCTATTTAAAGGAAAGAACGAAGACTTAAAAGAGCTGACAGAAAATGGAATAGTAGTGTTAGCTCCCTTTCCACTTGATGTCAGCCGATTAAAAGTTCGAGTTTTAAGCGAAAGAGGAGATTTGCGGGAAGCGGCGGCTTTTCTTTTTTCCACCCTGCGGGAACTGGAAAAAACTCCCCTGCGAGCTATTGTAGCTTTGCCAGTTGAGGAAAAAGGTCTGGGAAGAGCGGTAATGGATCGACTACGCCGAGCGGCAAGCGGATGGGCGCAGATTAAAGCTGGTAAGTTAATTTTAGTTGACAAAGAGGAGTGAAATGCGGTATTTTTATACAAAATACTATAGGGGAGGAAAGGAAAATGAGAAAGTTTTTACCGGTTTTACTGGTAGTTTTGCTGATGGGTGTGCTTCTGGCTGGGTGCAGTGTAGTGGTAGATGGTGGTCCCCCTCGTTATGGAGACGTTAAGATCTGTGTTGAAGAAAATTACCCATGGATATATGGCTATGTGTATATTGACGACCGTCAATACGATTATATTGATGCATGGGATCGCTGTACTGAATGGATTCGGCTGAAGCTGGATGAGCCTCATCTTTTAGAAGTTCGGGATCCGGGCGATGAGAAGACTACTTATGGTCCTGTTTGGTTTACTCCCACTGATGGATATACCCATTCTATTCCATATTGATTGGGTCTATAAATAGGAGAGGTGATAAGACTTATCAACTGAGAAAAGATTACTTTTATCCTTTTTGAAAGCAAATATAGGTTTAATTTCTATAAATGGTAGTTGATTTTTTGGCTGCTGCTCAGGAGAGTTAAAAATGCGCCTTAAGAGGTGGTTTGCTTTACTTTTTTTGATTTTTTTGTCCCTCGTTTTTTTGAGCGGATGTGATGTTGGCTTGGGGATCAAGTTTGAGGTGAGACTGGGGATGGTATATTTTGTTTCTGCCGGAGAGGATGTTTATGGCAAACTTGAACTCGATGAAAGAGAAGTGGGTTATTTGGATCCAGGAGGACAGCTGCAGGCTTTGACTACTCTGGACTTCAAGCATAAAGTGAGCTTGGAATGTGGTTATTGTGGAGAAACCCATAGTTTTATAGTTTATCCTCCACTTATAGAGAGCCAGGTAATCCCAATTGCCCCACATTAACTTTTTTCCTCGTTTTGGCTGGTTGCGATTAAACATGATAACGACCTATTTCTCTTTATAGGGAGGAGTAATGACTAAAAAGGCGTTTTTAATCGATATGGATGGAGTCTTGCTTTATGGTGATCGAGCTCTACCTGGTGCCAAAGAATTTATCGAGCGTTTGCAGAAGAAAGACTATAAGTTTTTGATTTTGACTAACAACTCCCGTTACACCCCTTTTGACCTTCAGCATCGTATGGCACGAGCCGGCATCGAGCTTGAGGCCCAACATTTTTTCAGCAGCGCTATGGCTACCGCTTACTTTGTGGATTCGCAAAAACCCAGAGGTTCAGCTTTTATTTTGGGAGGGACCGGTCTTTACCAGGCTTTGAGCGAAGTAGGTTATTCCCTTACCGATTATAACCCGGATTTTGTTATCCTGGGAGAAATGGAATCTTACTCTTATGATAAAATTGTGCAGGCTTGCCGGTTGGTTATGTCGGGAGTGCCTTTTATCGCCACCAACCCCGATGTTTCTGGCCCGGGCGAGGGGGGAATTGTTCCTGCTTGTGGGGCAGTAGCTGCTTTGTTGGAAAAAGCCTCTGGTTATGCCCCCTATTTTGTGGGTAAACCTAACCCTTTGATTTTGCGCCTGGCTTTGAGGCATATTGATGAACATTCTGAAAACGCAATAATGGTGGGCGACCGAATGGACACCGATATAAAAGTGGGTCTAGAGTCGGGTTTGAAAACTATCCTGGTTCTTAGCGGGGTTACCAGGCGGGAAGACGTAAGCCAGTTCCCCTATCGTCCCAACCAAATTATGAGCTCAGTAGCGGAAATCGAGGTTTAAGCATTTTTCCTGATGTTCCATTTACTAATTTTAACAAGGTAATGATCTCATCTCTTCTTGAAGTCGGTGAGCGAATATGTGGGCGGAAATTGCTCAGTCTTTTCTCCTTTTAATCTTAATCCTGGATCCTCTTTTGGGAGCAGTGGTTTTTGTCACACTTACCAAAGGTATGGGCCGCAAGGAGCGCTCTTCTCAAGCCTTGCTTGCAGTTTTGGTGGCCTTTGTCTTATTAGTAATTTTTCTTTTCAGTGGCAGGCATCTCTTTTCTCTTTTAGGGGTCTCCTTTTCCAGTTTTATGGTGGCAGGAGGAATGATTTTGCTCCTTTTAGGAGTGGAGGAGATTCTGGGTCTGGAGTTTTCCAGAAAAAGAACCGATACCAAAGCCGCTGCCATCGTAATTGGCACTCCACTTCTCTGTGGACCGGGAGCGATTACTTCGGTGATTATTCTGGAAGAGCGGTATGGATATTTGGTCCCCTTTTTAGCGGTCGTTCTTTCTCTTTTTGTAACCTGGCTCATTCTTTACTTTGCCGACCGACTGGCTCAATTTTTAGGGGAAAAAATTATTGAGATTCTCTCGCGAGTGATGGGGTTAATTCTGGCAGCGATTGCGGTAGAGTATATCAAAGAGGGAATTTTGCAAATGGTCTCCGAAGTCCTCAAAGGTTAAAAAGAATTCGCAAAACACAAAATTTTGCTTGAGGAGGTGTGAATATGACTTCAAAACCGGTGGTTGGTTTTATTGGCCTGGGAATTATGGGAAAACCTATGAGTCGAAATCTTCTGCGGGCGGGTTACCCGCTGGTGGTTTACACCCGAACTCGAAGCAAACTGGAAGAAATGGCAAAAGAAGGAGCGGAAATAGCAAATTCTTCCCAGGAAGTGGCAGAAAAAAGTGAAATAGTGATTACCATGCTTCCCGATTCTCCCCAGGTAGAAGAGGTAATTTTAGGAGAAAGAGGAGTGCTGGCTGGGATGAAAAAAGGGAAAGTAGTAGTTGATATGAGTTCCATTGACCCCTTGGTGACGAAAAGGATAGGAAAACTTCTTTCGCAAAAGGGAGTGGAAATGCTGGATGCCCCGGTGAGCGGGGGAGAAGAGGGAGCAATCAAAGGAGAGCTTTCCATTATGGTAGGGGGAAAGAAAGAGACTTTTGGGCAGTGTCTTCCTCTTTTTCAGGTTTTGGGAAAAAGCATTACCTACGTGGGAGAGCTGGGAAGTGGAGAGATGACAAAGTTGGTTAACCAGATTATTGTGGCAGTGAATTTAGCCGCTTTGTCAGAGGCTTTTGTTTTGGGAGCAAAGGCCGGCCTTCAGGCAGAAACGGTATATCAGGCTATTCGAGGAGGAATGGCCGGCAGTCGGGTGATGGAGATGAAAGCCCCGCGATTTTGGGAGAGGAATTTTGAGCCGGGATTCAAGCTCGATTTACATCTCAAAGATTTGAAAAATGCGCTGGCAGCTGCCCGGGAAATGAAAGCCCCCTTGCCTTTTACTTCCTTAGTAGAACAGATTATGATAACCCTGACTGGTAAAGGAAAAGCCGAGGTAGACCACGGAGCGCTGGTAGAGTTCTGGGAAGAGTTAAGCGGGACTCAGGTGAAATAACAAATATAACACGGAGGTTTTTCCCTCCGTGCTCTTTTTTTATGTTCTGTCTTTACGTTTTTCGCCTTTCAGAGGGTTATTAGGGGGTATTTTCCCCCTTATAGCGAGGGACGTTTCCTCCCTCGGTTAGTCTTTATGTATTTTCTTTACGTTTTTTGTATTTTTTGTTTTCCGGGGGTTGATAAGGGGGGTATTTCCCCCCTTATAGCGAGGGACGTTTCCTCCCTCGGTTAGTCTTTATCTTTTTAGTTTTTTCCGGGGGTGATAGGGGGTTTACCCCCCTATAGTTCGGTTATACGGTTTGACCTCGCAATCGTTATGGTAAGTTCTCTCGGCTAACAATATCAAAACATTTACTGGTTTATTTCCTTTGGCATACACAGCGTGATGCCAAACCCCAATTTTTAACCGGACAAAGGTCAGCTTGGGGACTTCGAAAACCTCAACTTGCATTTCCTCTGCCTCCTGGGAAGCAGGTCCCACATGTAGGTACACATCTCCATCCAGAGGGAGGTTTCCTTCTTCGGTGTAATTGTGATGCTCAGTAAGGTCAATCTTTAACTCCCGGGGAAAAACTCGACACAGAGATACCCCTAAAATGGGGCTACCCAGATTTTGCAAAATGAGGTCTGGGTAAAACTCAGTTGGTGGCTGACCAATTCGCTGGTACTTTTCGGGGTTGACCTGATCCAGTCGAACAAAATCACCGTACTTTTGGAAATTTTCCTGAGTGAGGGGTTTAATCTGAATAGAATCCATAAATTTTCTCTCCTTTGATAAGAGTTATAAGTAACCTTTCTTATTGTAACAGTCTTTTCTCTCGAATCAATCGCTCAGCAAAAAAGACGAGCTACTTTTCAGCAATAGGCTACTGTTTTCATGTTCAGTAGTTGTTGCTTTTCCTTTTTTTCCAGATTACAATGATTTACATAGATATTAAATTTTTAAAAAAGGAAGTGGGGAAAATGAAAAAGTGGCATTTTTTAGTATTGGCTGTTGTAATTCTCTTCTTACTTCTTCCTTCTGTTTCCTGGGGAGAAGGAAAGAAAATCGGGCTTATCCTGGGTACTGGGGGTTTAGGGGATAAGTCTTTCAACGACATTTCTTATGTGGGAGCGCTGGAAGCCAGTGAGGAATTAGGAATAGGACTTGACTATGTAGAACCCAAAGCGATAGCTGAATATGAAGGTTATCAGCGTGATTTTGCCTCTTCAGGGGGGTATGAAATTATCGTATGCATAGGTTTTGACCAGGCTGATGCTCTGGATAGGATTGCCCAGGAGTTTCCTCAGCAAAAATTTGCTCTGGTGGATATGACGGTAGACCAACCCAATGTGGCCTCTCTTCTTTTTAAGGCTAACGAGGGTGGTTTTCTCCTGGGAATACAGGCTGCCTATATGACTGAAAGTAAAAAGATCGGCGTAGTGGGAGGAATGGATATCCCTTTAATCAGAGACTTCTTTGTAGGGTTTGAAGAAGGGGTGAGATGGGCTGACACTGGAGCGGAAGTTCTCCCCAAAGTGTATGTAGGTACCTGGGCTGACCCCACCAAAGGGAAAGAGCTGGCTCTCAGCCTTATTGACCAGGGTTGTGACCTGATATGGGCGGTAGCAGGTAAAAGTGGGTTAGGAGCGCTGGAAGCAGCAAAAGAAAGAGGCGTCTACGCTATGGGAGTGGATGCCTGCCAGTGTTACCTGGGAGACCATATTATTGCCAGTGAAACCAAAAGAGTGGATATCGCCGTGTATGAAACTATTAAGGCTGCTTTCGACGGTACTTTTCAGGGAGGGATTATGGAAAGGGGAGTAGCCGAGGGATGGATTGGTATTTGCCGCCTTCCTGAGGAGCAACCTCTCTGGGAAGAGACCTTTGATTTTAAACATCAGGTAGAAATACCTCTGGAAGTGATGCAAAAAATCGAAGAGGCTAAAGAGAAAATAAGTAAAGGAGAAATAGAGGTTCCTCGTCCACCAGAATTCGGCGGCTGAGATGTCAAAAATACTACAAACCATCGGTCTCACCAAAAGTTTCCCTGGAGTTTTGGCTAATGACCGAGTTGATTTAGAGATAGAGGAAGGGGAAATCCATGGACTATTAGGGGAGAACGGGGCGGGAAAGTCAGTCCTTATGAGCACTATTTACGGGCTTTACCGCCCCGATAAGGGGAAAATACTGATACGGGGAAAAGAAGTGGTAATTGACTCTCCACATACGGCTATCCAACATGGTATTGGGATGGTACATCAAAATTTAACCCTGGTTCCTTCCTTTCGAGTGTGGGAAAACATCATTTTGGGAAAAGAAATTAAAAAGGGCTTATTCTTAGACGAAAAAAAGGTTCTTCGCCAGCTGGAAGAGCTCTTAAAAGTAGCCAACTTAGAAATAGATCTGAGGGCTAAAACTGAAGAACTTTCTCTGGGCTCTCAACAGAGAATAGAGATTCTAAAAATTCTTTATCGAGGAGCGGAAACTCTTATCTTTGATGAACCCACCACTGTTCTCACCCCCCAAGAAGTGGACCAATTAATAACTACTTTTCGAAGCCTTAAAAAAGAGGGAAAGACTATAATCTTTATCTCTCACAAACTGAAGGAGGTATTTGCGGTCTGTGACCGAGTTACTGTTTTGAGAAAAGGGAAAAAGATAGGAACTTTGCCCATTGGGGAAGCGACTCCTGAAAAATTAGCGGAAATGATGGTAGGAAGGAAAGTACTATTTTCCTTCCCGCGAGGGAAAAAGCCAGGAAAAGAGATTATCTTGAAACTGGAAGATATAACCACCTCAGAAGAAAAAGGGAAAGTAGCTTTACAAAATATAAACTTTACCCTTCACGCCGGAGAAATTTTAGGCATTGCCGGAGTGGAGGGGAACGGTCAGAGGGAATTGGCTGAGTTGCTTGTAGGGTTGATAAAAGCTCGAAAAGGGAAGATCTTTTTTCGGGAAGAAGACATTACTTCCCTTTCCCCCAAAGAAAGAATTAAAAGGGGGATTGCTCATATTCCGGAAGACCGTCTGCGAAGGGGAGCAATAGCTGATTTTACAGTTTGGGAGAACTTAATAATTGGCTTTGAAGACCAACCGCCTTTTGTAAAGGGGAAATTGACCTTTAACCACTCTTTTCTAAAGCAATTTTCTTCTCAGAAAGTTAAAGAATTTGAGATAGATACTCCAGGAGATGATGCATTGCTAAAAAACTTGAGCGGGGGTAATCAACAAAGAGTAGTTTTAGCTCGTGAGTTATCGGGAAATGTGTTTCTACTAATAGCTTCTCAGCCCACCAGGGGCTTAGATATAGCCGCTACTGAATATTTGAGGAATAAGTTATTAGAACTCAAGAACCAGGATAAGGGGATAGTTCTTATATCCGCCGACCTCGATGAAGTTCGTTCTTTAAGCGATAGAGTTCTGGTACTGTATGAGGGTAAGATTATGGGTGAACTTTCTCCAGAAAGTGATGAATATCAATTCGGTCTCCTTATGGGAGGGAAAAATGGCAATGGGGGTTCCATTTAAAAAGTCTCTTTCTCGCTTTTTCGTTTTTCCAGAAATTATAGCCATTTTACTGGCTTTTTTAATCGGGGCTCTGATTTTAGTCTTCTCTGGATATTCGCCTCTGGTTGCTTTTTCAGCCCTTTTTCGGGGAGCTTTCGGCAGTAGAAATGCCTGGGGACAGACTCTCACTCAAGCTACCCCCATCCTTTTTACCGCCTTGGCTTTCCTTCTCACTTTTCGAGCAGGGATTTTCAACATTGGTGTAGAGGGGCAATTCCTTATGGGGGCTATGGCTTCGGCCTTAGCTGGAGTTTATTTCTCGGGGCTTCCAGCACCACTACATATTGCTCTTTCTCTCCTTTTGGGAGGGGCAATGGGAGCCTTGTGGGGATTGATTCCCGCTCTATTAAAAGTTTACTTAGGAGCACATGAAGTTATCACCACTATGATGATGAGCTATATCGCTTCCTATTTTACCAGCTATCTGGTTAACTATCCGTTTAAGGCTCCTGGTTGGGTAGCGCAAACTGAAAACGTGGCAAAAACGGCTCTCCTTCCTAAAATTCTTCCGCCTACCCAGCTTTCTCTTTCTTTTATTATTGCCTTATTTTTGTCTCTTTTGCTGTCTTTTTTTCTTTTTCACACTTATTTTGGCTTCCAGATTCGAGCGGTAGGTCTCAACCCTGGAATAGCGGAGAACCGGGGTATAGCAATAAAAAACCGCCAAATTCTGGCTTTTATTTTAAGTGGTTTTATTGCTGGTATAGGAGGTGGGGGAGAGATATTGGGGGTGCATGGCCGTTTTGTAGACGGATTTTCTCCTGGATATGGATGGGATGGAATTGCGGTGAGCTTAGTAGGAAAACTGCACCCCGGGGGTTGCATTTTAGCTTCCATTCTTTTCGGAATGCTCCGGGCAGGAGGTATGACCATGACTCGGGTTACCAAAGTGCCACTGGACCTTTCTTTAATTATTCAAGCGTTAGTTATAATCCTGGTTTCTGCTCCCTATTTCATAAAAGCAATTATTTTGAGAAGAAAGGATTTCTAAAATGGAAATAGGAGCCCTGTTCAGCCTTAGCATCTTACAGGCTACTATTCGGATGGCCACTCCCCTTACTTTTGCTGCTCTGGGAGGGATGTTTTGCGAAAGGGCAGGGGTGATAAATATTGGTCTGGAAGGTATTATGCTTCACTCTGCTTTCTGGGCAGTACTTGCCACCTACTTTTCTGGTAGCCCAGGGGTAGGATTGTTAGCTGGAATACTCTCAGGAATGGCGTTGGGAGCTGTTTTAGCTCTTTTTACGGTAAAATATTATGCTGACCAGATTGTCATAGGAACGGGAATAAATATTTTTGGTTTAGGCTTCAGTGCTTTTGTGTGTCAGAGAGTTTGGGGCTCTCGCGGAGCTTCAGAAGCAGTGGCTGGGCTTCCTTCTCTTTCCCTTCCTTTTTTGGACAGAATTCCTTATTTGGGGCCAATTTTGAATAATCATAGCATTCTGGTTTATCTCTCTTTTCTGGCTTTTATTTTTGCTCATTATTTCTTGTTTTACACTTCCTGGGGTTTGAGATTGCGGGCGGTGGGGGAAAATCCTCAATCGGCTGATACAGCCGGGATTAACGTTCATTTATACAAAATGGTTTTCGTTATTTTAGGCTCTACCTTGGCAGGGCTGGGAGGGGTGTTTTTGTCTTTGGCTCATCTCAATTTTTTTGCCTGGGGAATGACCAACGGTAGAGGATTTATTGCCCTGGCAGCTATGATTTTTGGCAAATGGACCCCCATCGGCTGTTTTTTGGCCAGTCTTCTCTTTGGATTTGCTGATGCTCTTCAAATGAGGATTCAAACTCTGGGGATATTGCCTCCTCAAATTATTTTACTCCTTCCTTATCTCATAACTATTTTAGTTTTAGCTGGTTTAGTGGGGAAAGCTACCCCTCCTTCTGATTATAAACCTTATGTGAAAAAATAAGCCGGTATAATTGTTCTGAGTGCGTTTTGGGTAGGTCTTCTTAGCAGGCTGGGAGGAATGACCTGGAAGTATAGCCTATCCTATAAACGGCAGTAATGGGGGCTTCGCCCCCCTTAAACCCCCCGAAAGGCAAAAAACATAAAAGGTAAATACAACTGAGGAAGAAAAGCACTTCGGCAATAATGGGGGCTTCGCCCCCCTTATAACCCCCCTAAAAGACTAAAAACAAAGAAAAAAATATAAAGGATTAAATACAAAAACTTACCGAGGAAGGAAAAACAGACAGCCTACGGCGTAAACAAAAAAACAAAAAATAAAAGACAAAAGAAAAAACACCGAGGGGAAATAATCCCTCGGTACAA